>NZ_JBHXME010000126.1:0-33245 GCF_042721125.1 Streptomyces sp. NPDC058469 | reverse complement strand
CCTGACCGGCTACGCCGTGTTCAGCGGCGGCGACGATACGTCCAAGAGCCGCGTCGGCGTCGTGCGCCTCCAACTTGCCCTTGCTCACGAACTTGTCGTACGAGGCCTTGATGCCGTCGGTGCCACGCTTCAGGGCCTCGTCGGTGACATCGCGCAGGACGACGTCCCAGCCCGCCTGCGCGGAGACCTGGGCGATACCGGAACCCATGAGTCCGGCGCCGATGACGGCAAGCTTCCGTGCCACTGTGCGACTCCCCTTTGAAACGCTTACAGCGTGTATCCGTATGCCTCTCGGCGGACACTAGCGAAGGTGCGGCGCTGTGTGACCGGTAAGTAACGCGCGTCACGTCTCATCTGACGGACATCACACCGGCTCGGGTCATTCGACCCCCCGTACGGCCTAGTTGACCCCCTTCGCCGAACCCCCGGGGCCTAACTACGCTGGCCGCATGGTCAATCTGACGCGCATCTACACCAGGACCGGCGACCAGGGCACCACCGCCCTCGGCGACATGAGCCGGGTCGCCAAGACCGATCTGCGGATCTCGGCGTACGCCGACGCCAACGAGGCGAACGCGGCGATCGGCACGGCCATCGCGCTGGGCGCCCTCGACGAGGACATCGTCAAGGTCCTCACCCGCGTCCAGAACGACCTCTTCGACGTGGGCGCGGACCTGTGCACGCCGGTGGTCGAGAACCCGGAGTTCCCGCCGCTCCGGGTGGAGCAGTTCTACATCGACAAGCTGGAGTCGGACTGCGACCACTTCAACGAGCATCTGGACAAACTCCGCTCCTTCATCCTCCCCGGCGGCACGGCGGGCGCGGCCCTGCTCCACCAGGCGTGCACGGTCGTACGCCGGGCGGAGCGCTCGACGTGGTCGGCGCTGGAGGCCTACGGCGAGGTGATGAACCCGCTGACGGCGACCTACTTGAACCGCCTGTCCGACCTGCTGTTCATCCTGGCCCGGACCGCCAACAAGGAGGCGGGGGACGTGTTGTGGGTACCGGGCGGGGAGCGCTGACCGGCTGTCAGGGACGACGGTAGATGTCCCGGCGATGCCCGACCTCGACGACGAGGACGACGAGCCTGCCGTCGTCGATCGCGTAGTCGGTACAGGTCGTCGTGGCCCGACAGCTTCTTCACGTCCGCGTCCTCGCGGTACGGGTGGTCGCCAAGGCGGCTCAGCGCGTGGAGGATGCGCAGAGCCGTCGTCCGTTCGATGGCCTTGAGCTGGCGGCGGGCGGCGGGCGGCGGTGAACTCGAAGGCGTACGTCACACCCCGTCCGGCGCCGGCCTGCCGAAGATGTCCGCGAGCAGGTCCGCGAGGGTGGCGCGCGGTACGTCGCCTTCCTCGGCAAGAGTCCGCAGGGCCTTCCGTGTAAGCACTTCGTCCGCCGCCTCCTCCAGCGCGTCGTACTCCTCTATGGGCACGATCGCGGCCACGGCGATGCCACCACGCGTGATGACGGTCGACTCCCCCTCTGCGGCTCGGTCGAGGAGTCGCGTCAGACTGGCCCGCGCTTCGCGGACGGACACAGATGCGGAGTCGCCCATCCGGCCAGTGTCCTCGTCTCCCGGCGCGGAGGCCACGACGAAGGCCCACGTCAGCCGGTTGTCGGGGAAGGCGGCGCCGGGCAGCCGGGGCCAAGCGGGGGCGCCAGTGCGCGAGTTGGGGGTTTAGCACACCCACACCGAAGTGGTCCAGACCTATTGACCCGTGGTCCAGACCTTTCTATTCTCGCGGCACTGTGGGTGCGAAGGCTCAGTCGCGCCCCGACATCCCCGACACCCCCGAGGAGGCGCTCAATGCGCTTCAGACATCGAGCAGTTGCCGGGTTCGCCACCCTGCTGCTTCCGCTCGCCGCTCTCGTCGGTCTGGCCGGCCCCGCCCAGGCCGCGTCGACCGCCACCGCCACCTTCGCCAAGACCAGCGACTGGGGCACCGGCTTCGGCGGCCAGTGGACCGTCAAGAACACCGGTACCAGCGCGATCAGTTCATGGACGGTCGAGTGGGACTTCCCCTCCGGTACGTCCGTCACCTCGGCCTGGGACGCTGACGTCACCAGCTCCGGCACCCACTGGACCGCGAAGAACAAGTCCTACAACGGCACCATCGCCGCGGGCGCCTCCGTCTCCTTCGGCTTCAACGGCGCCGGCTCCGGCTCGCCCTCCAACTGTCTGCTGAACAGCGGCAGTTGTGACGGCGGCACCACGGTCCCCGGTGACGCGGCCCCCTCCGCGCCCGGCACCCCCACCGCCTCCTCCATCGCCGACACCTCGGTGAACCTGTCCTGGAGCGCGGCCACCGACGACAAGGGCATCAAGAACTACGATGTCCTGCGCGACGGCACCAAGGTCGCCACGGTGACGACGACGTCGTACACGAACACCGGCCTGACCGCCGGCACCGACTACTCGTACACCGTGCAGGCCCGGGACACCGCCGACCAGACCGGACCGGTCAGCGGCGCGGTCGCGGTGCACACCACGGGCGGCACGACCACTCCCCCGGCCACCGGCAGCGCGGTCAAGCTCGGGTACCTCACCGAGTGGGGCACCTACACCCGCAACTACCAGGTCAAGAACCTGGTGACGTCCGGCTCGGCCGCGAAGATCACGCACATCAACTACGCCTTCGGCAACGTGACCAACGGGCAGTGCGCGATCGGTGACGCCTACGCCGACTACCAGAAGACGTTCACCGCCGACCAGTCCGTCAGCGGCGTCGCCGACACCTGGGACCAGCCGCTGGCCGGCAACTTCAACCAGCTTCGCGAGCTGAAGGCCAAGTACCCGAACATCAAGATCCTCTGGTCCTTCGGTGGTTGGACCTGGTCCGGCGGCTTCGCGCAGGCGGCGGCCAACCCGACCGCGTTCGCCAACTCCTGCTACAGCCTGGTCGAGGACCCGCGCTGGGCCGATGTGTTCGACGGCATCGACATCGACTGGGAGTACCCGAACGCCTGCGGCCTGTCCTGCGACACCAGCGGCGCGGCGGCGTACAAGAACCTGATGTCCGCCCTGCGCACCAAGTTCGGCTCCAGCAACCTGGTCACCGCCGCCACCACGGCGGACGGCACCTCCGGCGGCAAGATCGACGCCGCCGACTACGCGGGCGCGGCCCAGTACGTCGACTGGTACAACGTGATGACGTACGACTTCTTCGGCGCCTTCAACGCGACCGGCCCCACCGCCCCGCACTCCCCGCTCACCACCTACAGCGGCATCCCGACACCGGGCTTCACCACGGCCGACGCGATCGCCAAGTTCAAGTCGAAGGGCGTCGCCGCGAGCAAGCTCCTCATCGGCATCGGCTTCTACGGCAGAGGCTGGACCGGTGTCACCCAGGACGCCCCGGGCGGCACGGCCACAGGCCCGGCGCCCGGCACCTACGAACAGGGCATCGAGGACTACAAGGTCCTCAAGACCTCCTGCCCGGTCACCGGCACCATCGCGGGCACGGCGTACGCCCACTGCGGCACCAACTGGTGGTCCTACGACACCCCGAGCACGATCGCCGGAAAGATGAGCTGGGCCAAGACCCAGGGTCTGGGCGGCGCGTTCTTCTGGGACTTCAGCGGTGACACCAGCAACGGCGAGCTGGTGAGCGCCATCAACAGCGGGCTGTCGTAGCCGAGTTACCGGAAAGAACCAAGCTCCAAAGAACCAAGTGACAGAGAACTAGGCGACATTGACGCGCTGACCGGGCGGGGCTGCTTCCAGCCACGCGAGGAAACCGGTCAGCGCGTCTTCGCTCATCGCGAGTTCGAGGCGCGTGCCGCGGTGCAGGCAGGTCAGGATGAGCGCGTCGGAGAGCAGGGCCAGCTCCTCCTCGCCCTCGGGGAGACGGCGGCCGGCCACCTCGATCGCCGAGCGTTCCAGCGTGCGGCGCGGGCGGTAGGCGTAGGAGAAGACGCGGTACCACTCGATGCGGTCGCCGTTGTAGCGGGCGACGCCGTAGCTCCAGCCCTTGCCGTTGGTGTCGGGTTTCTCCGGGACGTCCCAGCGGAGCGAACAGTCGAAGGTGCCGCCGGAGCGCTGGATGAGTCTGCGGCGCAGGCCGAAGACGAACAGCCCCACCGCCACAAGGGCCACGACAATTCCGCACACAGTCAGAGCGAGGACCATCGACACCGACCTCCTCGTCTCCTAGGTAAAACAGGTAACGGAACGGAAAAAACACCCACATTCGCCTCAGCCGCGGCTGGGGCCGGATTCCTCCGGTCCCAGCCGCGGCTGAGTCACGTCATCGCGTCGAATCCCCCAGAGCCTTAAGGGCCTGGGAGGGACCCCCAGTTCAGCGCGTCTCCACCGCACGCAGTCGGACGTCCGCGCGGCGCTCGGCGGAGGCATCGCCCTCCGCCTTCGCACGCTCCAGCTCCCGCTCCACGCGCTGGACGTCGATCTCGTCCGACAGCTCGGCGATCTCGGCGAGCAGCGACAGCTTGTTGTCCGCGAACGAGATGAAACCGCCGTGCACCGCGGCGACGACCGTCCCGCCGTCGCTCGTACGGATGGTCACCGGGCCCGACTCCAGCACACCGAGCAGCGGCTGGTGACCGGGCATGACGCCGATGTCGCCGGACGTGGTGCGCGCGACGACCAGGGTGGCCTCGCCGGACCAGACCTGGCGGTCCGCGGCGACGAGCTCGACATGCAGCTCAGCAGCCAAGGTGGGCTCCTCGGGTCACCACCCGGCGGTCGTGCCGGGTGTTGGGTTCAATTCTAGTGGGCGTGAAAGAGGGGGTGGGACACGCCCCACCCCCTCAGGTGAAGCACGGGGTCAGGAGACGCCCAGCTCCTTCGCGTTCGCCTTCAGGTCCTCGATACCACCGCAGAGGAAGAACGCCTGCTCCGGGAAGTGGTCGTACTCGCCGTCGATGATCGAGTTGAAGGCCACGATCGACTCGTCCAGCGGGACGTCCGACCCGTCGACGCCGGTGAACTGCTTGGCGACGTGGGTGTTCTGGGACAGGAAGCGCTCCACGCGACGGGCACGGTGGACGGTGAGCTTGTCCTCCTCGCCCAGCTCGTCGATACCGAGGATCGCGATGATGTCCTGGAGGTCCTTGTACTTCTGCAGGACCGTCTTGACGCGCATCGCGGTGTTGTAGTGCTCCGCCGTGATGTAGCGCGGGTCCAGGATGCGGGACGTGGAGTCCAGCGGGTCCACGGCCGGGTAGATGCCCTTCTCGGAGATCGGACGGGACAGAACCGTCGTCGCGTCGAGGTGGGCGAAGGTGGTGGCCGGGGCCGGGTCGGTCAGGTCGTCCGCGGGGACGTAGATCGCCTGCATCGAGGTGATCGAGTGACCGCGGGTCGAGGTGATGCGCTCCTGGAGGAGACCCATCTCGTCGGCCAGGTTCGGCTGGTAGCCCACCGCGGAGGGCATCCGGCCGAGCAGGGTCGAGACCTCGGAACCGGCCTGCGTGAAGCGGAAGATGTTGTCGATGAAGAACAGCACGTCCTGCTTCTGCACATCGCGGAAGTACTCCGCCATGGTCAGACCGGCCAGGGCCACGCGCAGACGGGTGCCCGGGGGCTCGTCCATCTGGCCGAAGACAAGGGCCGTCTTGTCGATGACGCCCGAGTCGGCCATCTCCTCGATGAGGTCGTTGCCCTCACGGGTGCGCTCGCCGACACCGGCGAACACGGAGACACCGTCGTGGTTGTTGGCGACGCGGTAGATCATCTCCTGGATGAGCACCGTCTTGCCGACACCGGCACCGCCGAACAGGCCGATCTTGCCACCCTTGACGTACGGGGTGAGCAGGTCGATGACCTTGACGCCGGTCTCGAACATCTCGGTCTTCGACTCGAGCTCGTCGAAGCGCGGGGCCTTGCGGTGGATGGACCAGCGCTCGCCCGTGTACTTCTCGTCGCTGTTCAGCACGTCACCGAGGGTGTTGAACACCTTGCCCTTGGTGAAGTCGCCGACCGGAACGGTGATGCCGTTGCCGGTGTCGGTGACCGCGGCCTGGCGGACCAGACCGTCGGTGGGCTGCATCGAGATCGTGCGGACCAGGCCGTCACCCAGGTGCTGGGCGACCTCCAGGGTCAGCGTCTTCTTCGCACCGTCCAGGGCCGGGTCGGCCACCTCGACGTGCAGAGCGTTGTAGATCTCCGGCATCGCGTCGACGGGGAACTCCACGTCGACGACCGGGCCGATGACCCGGGCGACGCGGCCCGTGGCAACGGCCGTCTCAACTGTCGTCGTCATTACTTGTCACTCCCCGCGGTCGCGTCGGCCAGGGCTGCGGAGCCACCGACGATCTCGCTGATTTCCTGGGTGATTTCGGCCTGGCGGGCCGCGTTGGCAAGACGGGAGAGCGTGGTGATCAGGTCTCCCGCGTTGTCGGTCGCCGACTTCATCGCGCGGCGGGTGGCGGCGTGCTTGGAGGCAGCCGACTGGAGCAGCGCGTTGTAGATACGGCTCTCGACGTACCGCGGCAGCAGGGCGTCCAGGACGTCCTCCGCCGACGGCTCGAAGTCGTACAGCGGAAGGATCTCGCCCTGGGGCGTCGACTCTTCCGCGACCTCTTCGAGGCTGAGGGGCAGCAGCCGGCTGTCGATCGCCGTCTGCGTCATCATCGAGACGAACTCGGTGTAGACGATGTGGAGTTCGTCCACGCCGCCCTCGGCCGTGTCCCGCTCGATGGCCTCGATCAGCGGAGCCGCGACCTTCTTCGCGTCCGCGTACGTGGGCTCGTCGGTGAAGCCGGTCCACTGCCCCGCGATCTTGCGCTCACGGAAGTTGTAGTGGGCGACACCGCGGCGGCCGACGATGTACGTGTCGACCTCCTTGCCCTCGGCCTCGAGACGTGCGGTCAGCTGCTCCGCGGCCTTGATGGCGTTGGAGTTGAAGGCGCCGGCCAGACCGCGGTCGCTCGTGAGGAGCAGCACCGCGGAACGGGTCGGCGTCTCGGCCTCGGTGGTCAGCGGGTGCCGGGTGTTGGAACCCGTACCGACCGCCGTGACCGCACGCGTCAGTTCCTTCGCGTACGGCGTCGAGGCCTGCACCTTGCGGTGCGCCTTGACGACGCGCGAGGCGGCGATCATCTCCATCGCCTTGGTGATCTTCTTGGTCGCGGTGACGGATCGGATGCGACGCTTGTAGACCCGGAGCTGGGCTCCCATGAGTCAGGTCCCTTCCTACGTCACTTGGCCGCGGCCGGGGCGTCCTCGCCGAGGAGCTTGCCGTCCGAGGTCTCGAACTGCTTCTTGAACTCGGCGACCGCGTCCGCGGCGGCGGTGAGGGTGTCGTCCGACATCTTGCCGCCCTCCTTGATGGAGGTCATGAGGCCCTGCTCCTTGCGGTGCAGGTACTCAAGGAGCTCCTTCTCGAAGCGGCGGATGTCGGCGACCGGTACGTCGTCCATCTTGCCGGTGGTCGCGGACCACACGGAGACGACCTGGTCCTCGGTGGGCATCGGCTGGTACTGCGGCTGCTTGAGCAGCTCGACCAGACGCTGACCGCGCTCCAGCTGCGCCTTCGACGCGGCGTCCAGGTCGGAACCGAAGGCGGCGAACGCCTCCAGCTCGCGGTACTGGGCGAGGTCGAGGCGCAGTCGGCCGGAGACCTGCTTCATCGCCTTGTGCTGGGCGGAACCACCGACTCGGGAGACGGAGATACCGACGTTCAGCGCGGGGCGCTGACCGGCGTTGAAGAGGTCCGACTCCAGGAAGCACTGGCCGTCGGTGATGGAGATGACGTTGGTCGGGATGAACGCCGAGACGTCGTTTGCCTTGGTCTCGACGATCGGCAGACCGGTCATCGAGCCCTTGCCCATCTCGTCGGAGAGCTTCGCGCAGCGCTCCAGGAGACGGGAGTGCAGGTAGAAGACGTCACCCGGGTAGGCCTCGCGGCCCGGCGGACGGCGCAGCAGCAGGGACACGGCGCGGTAGGCGTCGGCCTGCTTGGAGAGGTCGTCGAAGATGATGAGGACGTGCTTGCCGTCGTACATCCAGTGCTGACCGATGGCCGAACCGGTGTACGGCGCAAGGTACTTGAAGCCGGCCGGGTCGGACGCCGGGGCGGCGACGATGGTCGTGTACTCAAGGGCGCCGGCCTCTTCGAGCGCACCACGCACGGAGGCGATGGTGGAGCCCTTCTGACCGATGGCGACGTAGATGCAGCGGACCTGCTTGTTCACGTCGCCCGAGCGCCAGTTGTCGCGCTGGTTGATGATCGTGTCGACGGCCAGGGCGGTCTTGCCGGTCTGGCGGTCGCCGATGATCAGCTGACGCTGGCCACGGCCGATCGGGGTCATCGCGTCGACGGCCTTGTAGCCGGTCTCCATCGGCTCGTGCACCGACTTGCGGACCATGACGCCCGGGGCCTGAAGCTCCAGGGCGCGGCGGCCGGTGGTCTCGATCTCGCCGAGGCCGTCGATCGGGTTGCCGAGCGGGTCGACGACACGGCCGAGGTAGCCCTCGCCGACGGCGACGGACAGGACCTCTCCGGTGCGGGTGACCGGCTGGCCCTCCTCGACACCGCTGAACTCACCGAGGATGACGGTACCGATCTCGCGCTCTTCGAGGTTGAGCGCGAGACCGAGGGTGCCGTCCTCGAACTTCAGCAGTTCGTTGGCCATGGCCGAGGGCAGGCCCTCGACCTTCGCGATGCCGTCGCCGGCAAGGGTGACCGTACCGACCTCCTCGCGCGAGGCCGCGTCCGGCTTGTACGACTGGACGAAGTTCTCCAGCGCGTCCCGGATCTCCTCCGGCCGGATCGTGAGCTCCGCCATCTGGGTTCCCTGCTCTCCTTGTTGGGCCCGAAGTTTCACTTGGGGGGATGTTGGGACTCCCCCCTGAACGAGGTGAATCCTCTGCACGGCCCAACTCGGGCCGCCTTACTACGTCTTTGTTGTTGTGCTGCTAGCTCGCCATGCGGCGGGTGGCGTCATCGAGGCGGTCCGCGATGGAGCCGTTGATGACCTCGTCGCCGACCTGCACCCGGATGCCGCCGAGGACCTCGGGGTCCACGTCGATGTTCAGGTGCATGGGGCGGCCGTAGAGCTTCGCGAGGGCGGCGCCCAGGCGCTGCTTCTGCGGGTCGCTCAGCGGGACCGCCGTGGTGACGACCGCGACCAGGCGGCTGCGGCGCTCGGCGGCGAGCTTGGACAGGGACTCGAGTCCCGCTTCCAGGCTACGTCCCCGGGGCGCGGTCACCAGGCGGGTCACCAGTCGCTCGGTGGCCGGCTTGGCCCGGCCGCCGAGCAGGCTGCTCAGCAGCTCGCCCTTGGCCGTGGTGCTCGCCGCGCGGTTGGTCAGCGCGGCGCGCAGCCCGGTGTTCGAGGAGACGATCCGGCCGAACCGGAACAGCTCGTCCTCGACGTCGTCGAGCTCGCCCGACTGCTGGGCGGCGGTGAGGTCGGCGGTGGCCGCCAACTCCTCCAGCGCGTCCACCAGGTCACGGGACTGCGACCAGCGGGAGCGCACCATGCCGGACAGCAGGTCGAGGGCGGGGCCGCCGACCTGGCCACCGAGCAGGCGCTCGGCCAGCGCGGCCTTGGCCTCGCCGTCCTGCGCCGGGTCGGTGAGGACCCGGCGCAGGGACACCTCACGGCCGAGCAGCGCGGTGACGGCGGCCAGTTCGTCGGCGAGCTGCGCCGCGTTCACGGACGTGGAGTCCGTCAGCGCGTCGAGACGCTCACGTGCGGCTGCCAGGGCCTCGCGGCTCGCTCCGTGCATAGTCATCGAGCCGCCTCGGCCTTCTCCTCGAGCTCATCGAGGAAACGGTCGATCACACGGCTCTGTCGGGCGTGGTCCTCAAGGGACTCGCCGACGAGCTTGCCGGCCAGGTCGGTGGCGAGCTTGCCCACGTCCTGGCGCAGCGCCTGCGAAGCGGCCTTGCGGTCGGCGTCGATCTGCGTGTGACCGGCGGCGATGATGTCCTCGCGCTGCCGCTGGCCTTCCGCGCGCATCTCGGCGATGAGCGTGGCGCCCTGCTCCTGCGCCTCCTGGCGCAGTCGCGCGGCCTCGTGCCGGGCCTCGGCGAGCTGAGCCTTGTACTGCTCAAGCACGCTCTGTGCCTCGGTCTGGGCGGCCTCGGCCTTCTCGATACCGCCCTCGATGGCCTCGCGGCGCTCGTCCAGAACCTTGTTGATGTTCGGGAGGAGCTTCTTGGCGAGGAAGCCGAAGACGATGACGAAGGCGATCAGGCCGATGACGAGCTCGGGGATCGGCGGGACGAGAGGATTCTCCTTCTCGGCCGCCAGAATGAGCAGCTGGCTCATGTCAGTGCCTTTCGTCTAGTGGGCTGTCGCTGATCGCGGTCGATCAGGTGCCGTAGACGAACGGCATGACCAGGCCGATGAGGGCGAGCGCCTCACAGAAGGCGAAGCCGAGGATCTGGTTGGCGCGGATCAGACCGGCAGCTTCGGGCTGACGGGCAAGAGCCTGGGTGCCGTTGCCGAAGATGATGCCGACGCCGACGCCGGGACCGATGGCGGCGAGGCCGTAGCCGATGGAGCCGAGCGAACCGGAGACGGCAGCGAGGGTCTCAGTGGCAGCCATGCTGATTCTTCCTTATCTGTACGGACCGGCGGGGGTTGGCCACCGGACGCTAAGGGGGGTTCTGGTGGGGGGTGCTCAGTGGTTCTCGGCGAGCGCGCCCTGGATGAAGGTGCAGGTCAGCAGCACGAACACATACGCCTGCAGGGCCTGGATGAAGAGCTCGAAGGCCGTCATCACGAGGACCATGACGAACGAGACACCCGCGTAGGCGATGCCGATGCCGTTGAGCAGGTACCAGCTGGCGATCGTGAAGAGCAGCAGCAGGGTGTGGCCCGCGAACATGTTCGCGAACAGTCGCACCGCGTGCGTGAACGGCCGGACGATCAGGTTCGACAGCAGCTCGATGAACATCGCCAGCGGGAGAACCGGGCCGAGCGACTTGTCGTAGCCCGTGAAGTTCTTGAAGGCGCCGACGAATCCGTGCCGCTTGAACGTCAGCGAGACCCAGGTGATGTACACGATCGCCGCGAGGACGATCGGGTACGCGATGATCGACGTCACCGGGAACTGGGCGACCGGAACGATCGACCAGAGGTTCATCATCCAGATGAAGAAGAACAGCGAGACGACCAGCGGTACGTACTTCTCGCCCTCCTTCTTTCCGATCGTCTCGTAGACGACACCGCGGCGGATGAAGTCGTAGCCGGACTCGGCGACCATCTGCAGCTTGCCGGGGACGACCTTCGGCTTGCGGAAGGCGGCCCAGAAGAAGCCGACAACGATGACCGAGCCGATCAGCGCCAGCAACATCGGCTTGTTGAAGTACACGTTGCTGTCGCCGTCCCCCAGGAGGGGCTTGAACAGGAACGAGTGCAGGCCGGGAGCCGGGAAGCCACAGCCGTCGAAGATGTGGCAGTCGGTCTCGAAGGCGAGCACCTGCGTCGGGTCAGCACTCACCGCGGGCTCCTTCAGCGTGGCGCATAGGTACGGCAACCTCGTTGTGTCGGCGCGGCGCGCAGCCGCGGTTCGGCACTGGACTGGTGTTACGGATGTGGGGCGGCAGTGGGGCATCAAGCCTCGCGATTGAGCAGGCGTCAGCTCAGATGCCCGCGCCCGCGATGCCGCAGTTGGCACCGGACGATAGCAGGATCTCTTACGCCCTCTTATCCCGGCCCTACCTCTCACGACGAGTGCCCCGACTTCTCGGGCTCGACGTAGAGGATTTTGGCCTTCATGTGGGCACGGGTCTGCGCGGCGGTCCAGACGATGGTGCCGGCGAGCAGCGTGAACGCGAAGGCCTTGGGACTGAACAGCGTGGTGTGCTTGAACGCGGCGAGGAAGATGAACAGCAGAAGAATCTGCGCCGCGAAGAGCATGAGGCCCATCGACTGGAACAAGTGCGGAAGCGATTTGGCAGTGCGCTGCAGAACGTAGAGCCCGATTCCCATGAAGAGGATCACGATCAGCGTCGCAACGGCTGCCCCGATAGCTCCCTTGCCGCCGGCGACCACACCACTGACGACGGCGGCAATCGCGCCGACGGCAGCTGTGGGCACAGCGGCTTGAAGGAGAATCCGGGCGTCATTGGACGGCATGGCGGCAACTCCGCTTGCTAAGGGGGGCGTGTCGTCATGGACGAGCGTAGTCCCGGGATGAGAGAGAACCTCACGCCAATGGACCCTCGCACTACGGTCCTTCGGCTCTGTCCCGGGTTCTCGTGAACCGTATCACAAACTATTTGATGCGGTCTTTACCTAGAAGGTGTGGTTGCTGTCACACATGAGAGTGACCCTGCGCGTCTGTGCAGAATAACGTCCAACTTGTCTGGTATGGGGAGGCTTTGTCCTCCCACGAGATGGCAACGCTTTAGTCAGATTCTTACCTTGGCGTCAGCGCGAGGACTCCGCTTTACGTCCGTCCAGGAG
This sequence comes from Streptomyces sp. NPDC058469, assembly GCF_042721125.1. Classification (NCBI taxonomy): domain Bacteria; kingdom Bacillati; phylum Actinomycetota; class Actinomycetes; order Kitasatosporales; family Streptomycetaceae; genus Streptomyces; species Streptomyces sp. NPDC058469. The sequence continues at coordinate 20,861 of NZ_JBHXME010000126.1, read as the reverse complement.
GCGCGAACGGGGGCCGACTGCGGTCGCCCCGTTGACTCCTGACACTCCGGCGACAATCGGGGGACGCGGCTCGCGGTCCTCCTCCGCCAGCACCGCCACGGGGTCAACTGCGGCCCCGCGACGGCGATATCGCGGCGGCACCAGGTGCTCGGCCCAGCGCGGCGCACGCGGGGTGAAGCGCGGCAGCAGGAGCAGCAGCAGGCCGATCGCGCTCAGGATGACGATGCCGAGGACGATCCACATCGAGGCCGAGTTGACCGAGTAGGACAGCGCCCCGAACGCGATCAGCGCCGACCAGAAGTACATGATCAGCACCGCCCGGCTGTGCGAGTGGCCGATCTCCAGGAGCCGGTGGTGCAGATGGCCGCGGTCCGCGGCGAACGGCGACTGGCCGCGCCAGGTGCGGCGCACGATCGCCAGCACCAGGTCGGCGGCCGGCACCGCGATGATCGTCAGCGGCAGCAGCAGCGGGATGTAGACCGGCACCGTCTGGTGCACCGCCGCCTTCTCGGAACCGACGAACAGCTGCAGCGCGTCCGGGTCGACCTGTCCCGTGATGGAGATCGCACCCGCGGCCAGCACCAGGCCGATCAGCATCGAGCCGGAGTCGCCCATGAAGATGCGCGCGGGGTGCATGTTGTGCGGCAGGAAGCCCAGGCACATGCCCATCAGGATCGCCGAGAAGAGCGTGGCCGGGGCGGCGGCCTCGATGCCGTACGAGTACCAGATCCGGTAGGCGTACAGGAAGAACGCGGCGGCGGCGATGCACACCATGCCGGAGGCCAGGCCGTCGAGGCCGTCGACGAAGTTGACCGCGTTGATGGTGATGACGACCAGGGCGACCGTGAGCAGGGTGCCCTGCCACTGGGTCAGCGCGACGTTGCCGACGCCGGGGATGGGCAGCCACAGGATCGTCAGACCCTGCATGACCATCACGCCGGCGGCGATCATCTGGCCGCCCAGCTTGATCAGGGCGTCGATCTCGAACTTGTCGTCCAGGACACCGATCAGCCAGATCAGGGCCGCTCCGGAGAGCAGGGCGCGCGGCTCGTTCGAGTTCTGGAAGACCTCGCTGAGGTTGGTCAGGTGGTCGGCGACCAGCAGGCCGGCGCACAGACCGAAGAACATGGCGATACCGCCGAGCCGCGGAGTGGGTTCCCGGTGCACGTCGCGGGCCCTGATCTCGGGCATCGCTCCGGCCACGATCGCGAACTTCCGCACCGGCCCGGTCAGCAGATACGTCACCGCGGCCGTCACGCAGAGCGTCAGCAGGTATTCACGCACAGGCTTCCCCACAGGTCTCGCTGGCCATCACAGCCCCACACCCTAGCGAGGGACGCATATGGTTGGGGACTTCCGGGTAGCGACGATGGTTGCACGGGTGGCTGTGTACCTGGGTACGGCTACCCCCGTTCAGCCCGGATACGGCAGGAATCCACCCACAAGATCCCGCACTTCGTCACGGGCCCGCCGGGCGTCGACCCGGCCGCGCAGTACACCCGCCAGGAGCGCCGCGATGCCCGCCATCTCGCCCTCCCCCATGCCCTGCGTGGTCACGGCGGCGGTGCCCAGCCGCAGCCCGCGCGAGTCTCCGTGCGGGAGCGCGCAGCAGTCCAACACCAGCCCAGCGGCGGCGAGTTGACCGCGTGCGGCGCGTCCGTCGACGCCGAGGGGCAGCGGGTCGGCGGTGATCAGGTGGGTGTCGGTGCCGCCGGTGGTGACGACCAGCCCCTCCGCCGCCAGCCCGGCCGCGAGCACCCGGGCGTTGGCGACCACCTGATGGGCGTACGCCGTGAAGGCCGGGGTCGCCGCCTCGCCGAACGCGACGGCCTTCGCGGCGATGGTGTGCATCTGCGCGCCGCCCTGGGTGAACGGGAACACCGCCCGGTCGACCCGTTCCGCCAGCTCGCTCCCGCACAGCAGCATCCCGCCGCGCGGCCCGCGCAGCACCTTGTGCGTAGTGGCGCAGACGACATCGGCGTACGGCACCGGGTTCGGCGCCGCTCCCCCGGCGACGAGCCCGATGGGATGGGCGGCGTCGGCGATGAGATAGGCGCCCACCTCGTCGGCGACCTCGCGGAAGAGGGCGTAGTCGATGTGCCGGGGATAGGCGATGGACCCGCACACGATCGCCTTGGGCCGATGCGTACGGGCGAGGGCGCGCACCTGGTCGTAGTCGATGAGCCCGGTCTCCGCGTCCACGCCGTAGCCGACGAAGTCGAACCAGCGCCCGGAGAAGTTCGCGGGCGACCCGTGCGTGAGATGCCCGCCGTACGGCAGGCCCAGCGCGAGGACGGTGTCGCCGGGCCGCAGCAGCGCGGCATAGGCGGCGAGCACGGCCGAAGACCCGGAATGCGCCTGCACGTTGGCGTGCTCGGCACCGAACAGCGCCTTCGCCCGTGCTACGGCGACGCGTTCGGCGACGTCGACGATCTCGCAGCCACCGTGGTGGCGGGCGCCGGGGTATCCCTCGGCGTACTTGTTGGCGAGCGGGGAGCCGAGCGCGGCCAGCACGGCGGGCGAGGTGAAGTTCTCGGCGGCGACCAACTGCAGCGTCGTCGACTGCCGCTCCAGCTCCCCGAGCAGGATCTCGGCCAGCTCGGGGTCCTGACGGCGCAGGACATCGGCCTCAAGGACAGGGGTGACCGACATGGTGGGCTCCGGGGCGACGTGTTATTGGCTCGGTTCACCTCCGGGGCGCCGCGGTGCCAATATGCGGCTACCGCCGCGTGGCAGTGTCGACAGGCCGATCGTGCTCAGCCCTTCGGGCCTCCGCGCGTTCTCCCTCTCGACGCCGACGCGCCCCTTCGGCTCACTCGCCGTGGTGACGTACGTCCAATGTAGGCCCGGGGCGGGTGGGGCGCGCGGCCGTTGCTATGTCTTGGCGGGTACGCCGGTGAGGGCGGTGACCACCGGGTCGATCGCCTGGTTCAGCCCCATCAGCCGCTCCGCGGCGGGCGTCGCCGGCTCCGCTTCCGTCGGATCAAGTCCGCGCGGGAACACCCGTCAGCGCAGTCACCACCGGGTCGATCGCCTGGTTTATCTCGTCGCCGATGGAGCGGAAGAACGGGAGCGGGGCGCCGTAGGGGTCGAAGACCTCGTCCGCCTCTGCCGTGGGGGCCAGGAGCCAGCCGCGCAGGGCCGCTGCCGCGCGGACCAGGGCGCGGGCGCGGGCCACCATGCCGTCCTCCAGGGGCGGCAGGGTCGCGGGGTCTATGGCCTTCACCAGGCGGGTGAACTCCTTGAGGGTGAAGGTGCGCAGGCCCGCCGAGTGGCCCATCGAGATGACCTGGGCCCGGTGGTCCCGGGTGGCCGTCAGCACCAGGTCGGCGCGGATCACGTGGTCGTCGAGCAGCTCACGGCCGGTGAACCCGGAGGGGTCCGCGCCGAAGTCGGTGAGGACGGTCGCCGCGTTGGTCTCCATGGGTGCGCCCTCATGGCCCCAGGTGCCGGCGCTCTCCACGATCAGCCCGCCCCACAGCGGGTCGCCGAGCCGGTCCGCCAGGGCATGACGGGTCAGCCGCTCGGTGATCGGCGAGCGGCACACGTTGCCGGTGCTGACGTGGAGGATGCGGAAGCTGTCCATGGGAAGCCCGAAGGTCCCCGTCACTTCCCCGTTGCCTATGCCACGCCCCGCGTCAGGGGCTGTCAATTCGCCACCTCGAGGTCGGGTACGACCTTCCGCAGCTCCTCCGCCGAGATCGCGCCCGCGCGCAGCAGCAGGGGCACCTCGCGCGTGACGTCGACGATCGACGACGGCACGTTGCCGGGCGTCGGACCGCCGTCGAGGTACACGGAGACCGAGTCGCCGAGCATCTCCTGGGCCGCGTCACAGTCCTCCGGCGCGGGGTGGCCGGTGAGGTTCGCCGAGGAGACCGCCATCGGACCGACCTCTGTCAGCAGCTCGATGGCGACCGGGTGCAGCGGCATCCGTACGGCGACCGTGCCCCGGGTGTCCCCCAGGTCCCACTGCAGGGACGGCTGGTGCTTGGCGACCAGCGTGAGGGCGCCCGGCCAGAACGCGTCGACGAGTTCCCAGGCCAGCTCGGAGAAGTCCGTGACGAGGCCGTGCAGCGTGTTCGGGGAGCCGATGAGGACGGGGGTGGGCATGTTGCGGCCCCGGCCCTTGGCGTCCAGGAGATCGGCGACGGCCTCCGAGGAGAACGCGTCGGCCCCGATGCCGTAGACCGTGTCGGTCGGCAGGACCACGAGTTCGCCCCGGCGGACGGCGGACGCGGCCTCGCGCAGACCCGTCGTGCGGTCGGTCGCGTCGTTGGTGTCGTATCGCCGTGCCATGTCTAGCGGGCCTCCTCGTACACGTACTGCTGCGGGTCGAAAGTCGGGGCGCTGCTCACGGCGTCGCCCGGCGGGCGGTCGCGAAGCGCGGGCGGTTGTTGAGATCGGGGTGGTCGGCCGCGTCGGCCCAGCCACGCTCCTCGGTGAAGATCCACGGCACCTGGCCGCCCTGGGTGTCGGCGTGCTCGATGACGACGACACCGCCCGGGCGGAGAAGTCGGTGGGCGGTGCGTTCGATGCCGCGGATCAGGTCGAGGCCGTCCTCGCCTGAGAACAGGGCGAGTTCGGGGTCGTAGTCCCGGGCCTCGGGAGCGACGTACTCCCATTCGGTGAGCGGGATGTACGGCGGATTGGAGATGACCAGGTCGACATGGCCGTCGAGGTCGGGGAAGGCGTCCAGGGCGTTGCCCTGCCGCAGGTCGACCCGGGAGCCCTCCATGTTCTTGCGGGTCCACTGGAGGGCGTCCTCGGACAGCTCCACGGCGTGCACCCGGGAGCGCGGGACCTCCTGCGCGAGGGCGAGCGCGATGGCGCCGGAGCCCGTGCACAGATCCACGATCAGCGGCTCCACGACGTCCATCGCGCGGACCGCGTCTATGGCCCAGCCGACCACCGACTCGGTCTCGGGGCGCGGCACGAACACCCCCGGCCCTACCTGGAGTTCCAGGTACCGGAAGAACGCGCGGCCGGTGATGTGCTGGAGCGGCTCACGCTGCTCGCGCCGGGCGATGGTCTCCCAGTAGCGGGCGTCGAAGTCCACGTCCTTCACGGAGTGCAGCTCGCCCCGCTTCACACCGTGCACGAACGCGGCGAGCTCCTCCGCGTCGTTGCGCGGCGAGGGCACGCCGGCGTCGGCCAGCCGCTGGGTGGCCTGGGCCACCTCTGCTAGCAGCAGGTTCACGCAAGTCCTCCGTGTCGTACTCGTCCGTGCCGAACCGTGCCGTGCCTTACGCCGCCGCGAGCTTGGCGGCCGAGTCCGCGTCCACGCAAGCCTGGATCATCGCGTCGAGGTCTCCGTCGAGGACCTGGTCCAGGTTGTACGCCTTGAAGCCGACGCGGTGGTCCGAGATGCGGTTCTCCGGGAAGTTGTACGTACGGATCTTCTCGGAGCGGTCGACCGTGCGGACCTGGCTGCGGCGGGCGTCGGCGGCATTCTTCTCCGCCTCCTCCTGCGCCGCGGCGAGCAGCCTGGAGCGCAGGATACGCAGTGCCTGCTCCTTGTTCTGCAGCTGGCTCTTCTCGTTCTGGCAGGAAGCGACGACTCCGGTCGGAATGTGCGTGATGCGCACCGCGGAGTCGGTCGTGTTGACGGACTGGCCGCCGGGACCGGAGGAGCGGTAGACGTCGATGCGGAGGTCGTTCGGGTTGATCTCGACGTCGACCTCCTCCGCCTCGGGCGTGACCAGCACACCGGCCGCCGAGGTGTGGATACGGCCCGCGGACTCGGTCGCCGGGACGCGCTGCACGCGGTGCACGCCGCCCTCGTACTTCAGCCGCGCCCAGACACCCTGGCCGGGCTCGGTCGCGCCGTTGCCGCCCTTGGTCTTCACGGCGACCTGGACGTCCTTGTAGCCGCCCTGGTCGGACTCGGTGGCGTCGATGATCTCGGTCTTCCAGCCGACGCGCTCCGCGTACCGCAGGTACATGCGCAGCAGGTCACCGGCGAACAGGGCGGACTCGTCGCCGCCCGCGCCCGCCTTGACCTCAAGGATCACGTCCTTGTCGTCGTTGGGGTCGCGCGGCACGAGCAGCAGCCGCAGCTTCTCCGTGATCTCGTCGCGGTGCTTCTCCAGCTCCTTGACCTCGGCGGCGAACTCCGGGTCGTCGGCGCCGAGTTCACGCGCGGTCTCGATGTCGTCGCCGGTCTGCTTCCAGGAGCGGTACGTGGCGACGATCGGGGTGAGCTCGGCGTAGCGCTTGTTCAGCTTGCGCGCGTTGGCCTGGTCGGCGTGGACCGACGGGTCGGCGAGCTTCGTCTCAAGGTCGGCGTGCTCGCCGATGAGGTCCTCGACAGCCTCGAACATCTTGGGCTCCTGAAATGCGTACGGAAGGGTAGGCGGGCGACCAAAAACGCCGGTCCCGGCCCGCCCCTCTCACTTGCGTGGAAGGGTGCGGCCGTGGACCGGCGAAATGGGGCTCGCTACTTGGAGCCGGCAGCAGCCTTGCCGAAGCGGGCCTCGAAGCGGGCCACGCGGCCACCGGTGTCGAGGATCTTCTGCTTGCCCGTGTAGAACGGGTGGCACTCGGAGCAGACGTCGGCGCGGATGGTGCCGCTCGCGATCGTGCTGTGGGTGGTGAACGACGCGCCACAGGTGCAGCTGACCTGGGTCTCGACGTACTCGGGGTGGATCTCGCGCTTCAAGGTGTCTCCTAGTTTCGGGAGGGCGCCGGGTCGCTCCGCGGGTTGCGGGGCGTGAACCGGGGCCGACTGTCCAGTCTGCCAGCACTGGAGCCATCCCCCAAAACCGGGGGTTCGCGTGGTGTATTCCCCTGCGGGCCGGTGGGGCTGAGCGCGCCCCGCGGCGGAGCCGCGAATCGACACGGCCCCGCGCCCCTCAAGAGCTGGTCACCACACCCTTCGCTTCACCGGTGGCCGTGCCCTTTGTTGCTGCCGCCGGGATCGGCTGGTCGTTCTTCAGGGCCGTCCAGACCAGTTGGGCCTTGGACTTCTCCACGATCACGCGGTTCGGGTTGGCCGGGTCGTACTCGACCGGCATCGTGACCATGTTCATGTGCTTCGAGCTGATGCTCTTGAGGCCGTTGGCGAAGGACGTGAGGGAGTTCACCGAGCCCAGGTCGGAGTCGGTGGTGACGGCCTTCGTGGCGGTGTTCGCGAGGTCGTACAGCTTCGTCGGGCTGGTCAGGATGCCGACGTGCTTGACCTGGTTGACCAGGGCCTTGATGAAGGCCTGCTGGAGCTGGATACGGCCGAGGTCGGAGCCGTCGCCGACGCCGTGCCGGGTGCGGACCAGGCCGAGGGCCTGCTGGCCGTTCAGCGTGTGCGTGCCGGCCTTGAGGTCGAGATGGCTCTGCGGGTCCTTGATGGCCTTGGTCGTGGTGACCGGGACACCGCCGAGTTCGTCGATGAGCTTCTCGAAGCCGGCGAAGTCGACCTCCAGGTAGTGGTCCATGCGCAGCCCGGTGACGGACTCGACCGTCTTCACCGTGCAGGCGGCGCCGCCCGTGGAGTACGACTCGTTGAACATCACGCCGGACGCCGCGTCATGGGTGACGCCCTTGGTGTCGGTGCACTCGGGGCGGTCGACGAGGGTGTCGCGCGGGATGGACACCACGCTGGCCTTCTTGTGGCCCTTGTAGACGTGCACGATCATCGCGGTGTCGGAGCGGGCGCTGCCGTCGTCGGTGCCGCCGCCGAGCTTCTTGTTGCTGCCGGAGCGGGTGTCCGAGCCCAGGACCAGGATGTTCTCGGAGCCGTTGTCGACCTTGACCGGCCGGTCGGTGCCGAGGGCCTGGTTGATGTCGACGCTCTTGATGTTGCCGTTGAGCTTGAAGTACACGTATCCGGCGCCGGTGCCGCCCAGCACCACGACGCCCGCCGCGACCCAGGCCGTGATCAGCAGGGCCTTGTGACGCGGACTGCGGTCCTTCTTGCGGCCTCCGGCGCGGTGGCGCGGGCCGTTGTTGCCGTCCTTGCCCGGTATGGCGGGCTCCGGCGTGCTCTCGGCGGACATGGGCTCCTCGCATCTCGTTCCGGTCGGTTACCCCCTGCTTTCAGGGTTCAGGCCTGGCCGAAGCGACCGATACCGCTCAATCCTCGCTCTATGGTCGCTCCGCCAGGTCAGACAGGGAAACTCGGGAAAGGGTTGCACAACGCAGAGTGCCCATCGCGTACGGCGATGGGCACTCCGTGTAGTCGCGTCAGCGGGTTATGCCCCGCTCACCTGCGATTTCAGCCGAAGATGTCGTACTGCTGGAAACCGGTGCCGAGGGACTTCGGTGTGCCGAAGATCTCGCTGGTGGCCTTGCCGGTTCCCGGGTAGAGGTACAGCACGTTGCTCGCGTTGCGGATCAGGAGGTCCGCCTTGCCGTCGCCGTTGAAGTCACCGACCGCGTCGAAGGCGTTGTAGCTGGACCAGGTGCGCACCTTCACGCGGGCCGCGAAGGCACCCGTGCCGGACTTGCCGGCGCCCTTGTACAGGTAGACGACGCCGGTGCTCTTGTTGCGGGCGAGCAGGTCGGCCTTGCCGTCACCGTTGAAGTCGCCGTGGCCGACCAGCGTGTTGTACTGGCTCCAGCCCCCACCGACCCGCGACGGCGAGCTGAAGGTGCCGTTGCCCTTGCCCGGGTAGATCCACAGCACGCCGGCGCTGTCGACCGAGACCAGGTCGGGCAGGTAGTCGCCGGTGACATCGCCGGGGGCGATGATCCGGGTGCGGGTCTTCCAGTTGGCGAAGATCTTCGTGCTGACCCAACTGCCGTCGTCCCGCGCGCTGTTGAGCTGGAAGTGGTCCCAGTAGACGGCGCCGGCGGTGGTCCGGTAGATCCAGTCCTGGTAGCCGTCCCGGTTCAGGTCGGCCGAGCGGACCAGGTTGACGCCGCCCCAGTCGCCCAGGGACACGCGCGTGGCCAGCGAAGTGCCCTTGGAGTCCAGCTCGTAGCCCACCTTGTTGGAGGACTTGCGGGCGTAGATGTCGGCCTTGTTGTCGCTGTAGCTCAGGTTGCCGTCGTCGACCTGTGCGTAGGCCGTGCCGGCGTAGGCGCCGACCTTGGTGAAGACACCGTAGGTGCCCTCGACGACGCAGTCGTTGACAGTGGTGGCGTCACCGTCGTCGCCGCTCCAGGAGACGACACCGACGATCCGGCCGCCGACGACCAGCGGGCCGCCGGAGTCGCCGTTGCAGATGGCCGTCGTACCGGTGTCGCTGCCGGTGGCGGGCGTGCCCGCGCAGACCATGTGGGCCTTGATGACCAGGCTGCCGTAGGCACCGACGCAGGTGGCGTCCGACTGGATCGGCAGCGTGGCCGTCTTCAGCGTCTCGGAGATGTCCTCGGTCTGGGAGCTGGTGCGGCCCCAGCCGTAGACCTTGGCGGTCTTGGCGGGCGTGCCCGTGTACGACGCCGTGTCGCCGTTCGTCGTCATCCGGATCGGGGTCGCCTTGACGGGGGCCGCCAGGGTGAGGACCGCGATGTCGTTGTCGATGGTCGTCGCGTTGTACGACGGGTGGTTCCACTGGCGCAGGACCGCGGTGGCCTGGCCGCCGTGCAGGTCGCTGTTGCCGTCGGCGTCAGTGGTCGGCAGCACGGTGGCGCTGGTGACGACGGCGCCGTTCTTGGCCCAGTTGTAGCCCTTGACGCAGTGCGAGGCCGTCAGGATCTTCGACGGCGAGATGACCGAGCCACCGCAGAAGAAGCCGATGTCGTCGGCCTCGCTGGTGGTGCCCTTGTCGTCGTAGTACCAGAGCTGCGCCATGAACGGCGCGGTGTTGATGGTGGTCGTCGTGCCGCCGATGATCTTCGGGCTGACGGCCGTACCGGTGGTGCTCGCGCTCAGGGACGCCTTCTTGGTCGTCTCCCCGGCGATGTCGTCACCGGCCTCGGCGCCCGCGATGCGCTTCTTCAGCGTGGCGAGCGACGTCGTGCTGACGGCGGGCTTCACGGTCGGCGTCGGCAGCGCGGTGGCCGCGCCGGCGGACGTCGACATCAGTGCGGCGGTCACGGCGGCGGCGATACCGGCCGCGGCGACGGGCAGGGCAAAACGTATCCGGCGTCTGTGCCGACCGGCCCCAGGCATGGGCGTACCCACTCAAGTCCCCCCTCGGGATCAGAAGTTCGGACGATTGTCGAAAGCAAGTCCGAAGGGCGCGATCGTACAGCGCGCCACTGACAACCCAAAGGGCCGCCCCCTTGCGGAACAAGGGAGCGGCCCTGAAGCGCCCCAAAGGGGCACGGGGAACTGCGCGACCAGCCACGAACTACCGGCGGTCAACCAACCACCGACAGTTCTTCAGCTCAACCAGCGGAGCGACTAGTCGCCGTTGCCGGGAGTGGTCTTCTGGATCTGGAGCAGGAACTCGGCGTTCGACTTCGTCTGCTTCATTTTGTCCAGGAGCAGCTCGATCGCCTGCTGCTGGTCGAGCGCGTGCAGCACCCGGCGCAGCTTCCAGGTGACAGCCAGCTCGTCGCTGCCGAGCAGGATCTCTTCCTTACGGGTGCCGGACGCGTCGACGTCCACCGCGGGGAAGATGCGCTTGTCGGCGAGCTTCCGGTCGAGCTTGAGCTCGGCGTTGCCGGTGCCCTTGAACTCCTCGAAGATGACCTCGTCCATGCGCGAGCCGGTGTCGACGAGCGCGGTGGCGAGGATGGTCAGCGAACCGCCGTCCTCGATGTTGCGCGCGGCGCCGAAGAAGCGCTTGGGCGGGTACAGCGCCGTGGAGTCGACACCACCGGACAGGATGCGGCCGGAGGCCGGCGCCGCGAGGTTGTACGCACGGCCCAGACGCGTGATCGAGTCGAGCAGCACGACGACGTCGTGGCCCAGCTCCACCAACCGCTTGGCACGCTCGATGGCGAGCTCGGCGACCGTGGTGTGGTCCTCGGCCGGACGGTCGAAGGTCGAGGAGATGACCTCGCCCTTCACCGACCGCTGCATGTCGGTGACCTCTTCCGGACGCTCGTCGACCAGGACGACCATCAGGTGGCACTCGGGGTTGTTGTGCGTGATCGCGTTGGCGATCGCCTGCATGATCATGGTCTTGCCGGTCTTCGGCGGGGCCACGATCAGACCGCGCTGGCCCTTTCCGATGGGCGCGACGAGGTCGATGATGCGGGTCGTCAGCACACCCGGGTCGGTCTCCAGGCGGAGCCGGTCCTGCGGGTACAGCGGCGTCAGCTTGTTGAACTCCGGCCGCCCGCGCCCGGATTCGGCACCCATGCCGTTCGCCGAGTCGAGGCGGACCAGCGCGTTGAACTTCTCGCGGCGCTCGCCGTCCTTGGGCTGACGGACCGCGCCGGTGACGTGGTCACCCTTGCGCAGGCCGTTCTTACGGACCTGCGCGAGGGAGACGTACACGTCGTTGGGACCCGGCAGGTAGCCCGACGTACGGATGAAGGCGTAGTTGTCGAGGATGTCGAGGATGCCCGCGACGGGGATCAGGACGTCGTCGTCGGCGACCTGCGGCTCGCCCGCGGCGGCACCACCGAACTCGTCACGTCCGCGACGGCCACGGCGGTCCCGGTACCGGCCGCGACGGCCGCGGCGTCCGCCGTCGAAGTCGTCGTCGTCCTGCGGGCCGTTGTCGCGCTGCTGCCGGTCCTGACGGTCCTGGCGGCCGGCGCTCTGCTGCTGGCGGTCCTGCTGCTGACCGCCCTGCTGCTGCCGGTCCTGACGGCCGCCGCTCTGCTGCTGGCCGCCGCCCTGCTGCTCTTCGCCCTTGCGGCGGTCGCCGCGGTCACGGTCCTGGCGGTCCTGACGGCCACCGCGGTCACGGTCGCGACGGTCCCGGCGGCCCTGACGGCCGTCGTCACCGGCGTCGCCCCTGGCCTCGCCCTGCGCGGCGGCGGGCGTCTCGGCCTTCGGCTCGCTCTTCGCCTCGGCGGTGACCGTCTCGGGGCTGCCGGCGTCGGCGGTCGCGCGGCGACGACGGCGCTCAACAGGCGCGTCATCGCTGGCGGGTTGGCCGGGAATCTCGATCTGCTGCTGGGCCACGGCCTTCTCGGCGGCGACCTTCTCGGCCTTCTGCTCGGCCGGGGCGGCCGCCTCGTCGCCCGTACGGGTCTTGGAGGTGGCGCGGCGCTTCGGCTTGGTCTCGGTGGCGGTCTCGGCCTTGGCCGGGGCACCCCCGCCGCCCTGCGCCTCCTTGATGACCTCGATCAGCTGGCTCTTGCGCATCCGCGCGGTGCCCCTGATGTTGAGGCCGGATGCGACCTGCTGCAGCTCGGCCAGCACCATGCCGTCGAGGCCGGTACCGCGGCGCCGCCGGGAGCCGGCACCGGTGGCAGGCGCGGAGGCGTCCGTGGCGGGCGCGGCAGCGGTCTCCTCGACACGTGCGCCCATCAGATCGGTGGTGTCGCTCACGAAGGGTCCTTCCCTGGAGCGGACGTCGGCCTGTCTGGCTCGGCGACCGGTTGTGCTGTCCGGCTTCGGTTCTTGCTGTGTGAACCGTGCCGGGGCGGTGGTCCGCCTAAGCGGCGGAAGAGATTTCTGGTGACGGCGCTTCCCGAAGCAGTGGCACCGAGTGTCTGTGTCACGTGGCTTGGTCGCACCAATTCCGGAGCTTGCCCGGCTTCCGGAGCGTGCCCGGCGAACCGCTCAGTGTCCGCGTACGAGGTACTGCCCGCGTACGACGTACGAAACACAGTGCGGCTTGGGAGGCTCCCGGAAGAATGTCTGTCCCGGACGGGGACAACAAGCACCTCGCCATGGTGGGGTCGGGTGCAGACTTGAGATTAACACTACCGGATCCAACAAACATTCCCCCTCTCGAAATCCGGCGACGGTACGTAGTCAATTGACGGTGGAGGACGCCAGCGGCAGTACGCACGCGCCCTGTGCGTCGAGATCCAGCCGGTTGGCGGCCCAGCCCTCACCGGCGAGGTGGGACACCTTGTCGGCGTTGTCGGCGTCGACAAGTGCCAGCACGGTCGGTCCGGCGCCGGAAATCACCGCCGGAACTCCGTCCGCCCTCAAGCGGTCCACGAGCGCCGCGCTTTCGGGCATCGCCGGAGCGCGGTATTCCTGGTGCAGGCGGTCCTCGGTGGCGGGCAGCAACAACTCGGGGCGCCGGGTGAGGGCCTCGACGAGCAGTGCGGCGCGGCCCGCGTTGGCGGCGGCGTCGACGTGCGGAACGCTGCGCGGGAGCAGGCCGCGCGCGGTCTCGGTGAGTACCGCCTTCCCGGGCACGAAGACCACCGGAACGATGGAATCGGCGGCGTCCATCCTGATCGCCCGCGCGGCCCCGCCGTCCATCCAGGAGAGCGTGAAGCCGCCCAGCAGACAGGCCGCCACGTTGTCGGGGTGGCCCTCGATCTCGGTGGCGAGCTCCAGCAGGGCCGTGTCGTCGAGCCGGGAGTCCCCGCCTATGGTCACGGCGCGCGCGGCGACGATGCCGGCGCAGATGGCGGCGGAGGAGGAGCCCAGGCCGCGGCCGTGCGGAATGCGGTTGGCGCAGACGATCTCAAGGCCGCGCGGCTGTCCGCCGAGCAGGTCGAAGGCGGTGCGCAGGGCTCGTACGAGGAGGTGGTTCTCGTCGCGCGGGAGGGTCTCGCTGCCCTCGCCGGCGATGTCGATGAGCAGCCCGGAGTCGGCGACACGGACGACGACGTCGTCGTAGAGCCCCAGCGAGAGGCCGAAGGCGTCGAAGCCCGGGCCGAGGTTGGCGCTGGTGGCGGGGACGCGCACCCGGACGGCGGCGGCGCGGAAGGCTGGACCGGCCATCGCTCGATGACTCTCCTTGAGCTGCGTGACTGTCGAAGACATTCGATGAGATTCGATAGGTACGTGAAGACCCTCGGGCCGTGGAGACGGCGCGGTGCCGAGCCATGCGCGCAGGCATATGCGGCGGGCGGGTTCGGTACAGCCTATCGAAGGAAGGTTCTGTGGCGACATAGGGCGCACAGGAGGCGCACGATGCGTGTCGTAAGCCCCCCGTGCACCCCCCGTAGGGATCTTCCTACGGGGGGGCATGGAGGCATCGCGTTATACGAGACCGAGCCGCTCGGCGGCCGTCGCCGCGTCGACCGGGACAGTGACGGGCTGCGGGGCGCCCGCGACCGCCCAGTCGGGGTCCTTGAGGCCGTTTCCGGTCACCGTGCAGACGATGGTCTGGCCCGGGTCGACCTTGCCCTGCTCGGCCGCCTTCAGCAGACCGGCGACGGAGGCGGCGGAGGCGGGCTCGACGAAAACGCCCTCCTGAGCGGCCAACAGCCGGTAGGCGCGCAGGATCTCACGGTCCGTCACCTCGTCGATGAACCCGCCGGACTCGTCCCGCGCGGCCAGCGCGAACTGCCAGGACGCCGGGTTGCCGATGCGGATCGCGGTGGCGATCGTCGAGGGGTCCTTGACGATCTCGCCGCGCACGATGGGCGCGGACCCGGACGCCTGGAAGCCCCACATGCGGGGCGTCTTGGCGGCGATGCCGTCCCCGGCGTACTCCTTGTACCCCTTCCAGTACGCGGTGATGTTGCCCGCGTTGCCCACCGGCAGGACGTGGATGTCGGGCGCGTCGCCGAGCATGTCGACGATCTCGAAGGCGGCCGTCTTCTGCCCCTCGATGCGCACCGGGTTGACCGAATTGACCAGCGCCACAGGGTAGTTGTCGCTCAGCTCGCGCGCGAGGGTGAGGCAGTCGTCGAAGTTTCCGTCGACCTGGAGGATCTTCGCGCCGTGGATGAGGGCCTGGCCCATCTTGCCGAGCGCGATCTTGCCGCGCGGCACGAGGACGGCGCAGACCATCCCGGCGCGTACGGCGTAGGCGGCGGCGGAGGCCGACGTGTTGCCGGTGGAGGCGCAGATGACGGCCTGCGCGCCCTCCTCCTTGGCCCGCGTGATGGCCATGGTCATACCGCGGTCCTTGAAGGACCCGGTGGGGTTGGCGCCCTCCACCTTGAGGTGGACCTCGCAGCCGGTGCGCTCGGAGAGCACCTGCGCGGGCACGAGGGGCGTGCCGCCCTCGCGGAGGGAGACGACCGGCGTGCTGTCGGATACCGGCAGCCGGTCCCGGTACTCCTCGATGATTCCGCGCCACTGGTGGGTCATTGCTGGTTACTCTCCTTCAACCCGCATGATGCTGGCGACACCCCGCACGGTGTCGAGCTTGCGCAACGCCTCGACGGTCCCGCCCAGGGCGGCGTCGGACGCGCGGTGCGTGACGACGACGAGGGATGCCTCGCCGTCCTTCCCCTGCTGCCGAACCGTATCGATCGAGACACCGTGCTCGGCGAACACGGTGGCGACCTGTGCGAGAACACCTGGTTTGTCGGCGACGTCGAGGCTGATGTGGTACCGCGTGACGACCTCGCCCATGCCAGACACGGGCAGTCCGGCGTACGCCGACTCGCCGGGGCCGGTGGTCCCGTTGAGCCGGTTGCGGCACACGGCGACGAGGTCGCCGAGCACGGCGGAGGCGGTGGGGGCGCCGCCCGCTCCGGGGCCGTAGAACATCAACTGCCCGGAGGCGTCGGACTCGACGAACACGGCGTTGTAGGCGCCGCGTACGGAGGCGAGCGGGTGGCTGAGCGGGATCATCGCGGGATGCACACGCGCGGTGACGGACCCGCCGTCCTCGGCCCGCTCACAAATGGCAAGCAACTTGATCGTGCAGCCCATGTTCTTCGCGGAGGCGAAGTCGGAGGCGGTGACCTCGGTCATGCCCTCGCGGTAGACGTCGTCGAGACGCACGCGCGTGTGGAAGGCGATTCCGGCGAGGATGGCGGCCTTGGCGGCGGCGTCGAAGCCCTCGACGTCGGCGGTGGGGTCGGCTTCGGCGTACCCCAGGGCGGTGGCCTCATCAAGGGCTTCCTGATACCCGGCGCCGGTCGAGTCCATCTTGTCGAGGATGAAGTTGGTGGTCCCGTTGACGATGCCGAGCACCCGGTTGACCTTGTCACCGGCGAGGGACTCGCGCAGCGGCCGGATCAGCGGAATCGCACCGGCGACGGCGGCCTCGTAGTACAGATCCCTGCCCTGCTGCTCGGCGGCGGCGTGCAGCGCGGCGCCGTCCTGGGCGAGCAGCGCTTTGTTGGCGGAGACGACGGAGGCGCCGTGCTCGAAGGCGGTGGTGATGAGAGACCGCGCGGGCTCGATCCCCCCGATGACCTCCACCACGACGTCGATGTCCCCGCGCTTGACGAGGGCGGTGGCGTCGGTGGTGACGAGGGCGGGGTCGATGCCTTCGCGGACCTTGGAGGGCCGCCGTACGGCGACGCCCGCGAGCTCGACCGGTGCGCCGATGCGGGCGGCGAGGTCGTCGGCGTGCGTCGTCATGATGCGCGCCACCTCTGAGCCGACCACTCCACAGCCCAGCAGCGCCACCTTCAGCGGACGCGTACGCATCATCCGACCTCGTTTCCTCATACCGTCATCGGTTGGACCAGTCTCACTCACCGGACGGGAGTTTCTATCCATAGTCCGGATCGTGAGACATCGATTTCATTTGTACGGGGGTGGAAGACCGGAGATCTTCCACCCCTTTCTTGCTTCCTCTTATTCAGCCGACGTCGAGACGCAGAAGGTCGTCCTCCGTCTCCCGGCGGACGATGACCCGCGACTCGCCATCCTTCACGGCGACGACCGGCGGCCGGAGCACATGGTTGTAATTGCTGGCCATGGAACGGCAGTACGCACCCGTCGCCGGTACGGCGATCAGGTCACCCGGTGCCAGGTCCCCCGGCAGGAACGCGTCCTTGACCACGATGTCCCCGCTCTCACAGTGCTTGCCGACGACCCGGGCGAGCATGGGCTCGGCGTCGGAACGCCGGGAGACGAGAGCGACGCTGTACTCCGCGTCGTAGAGAGCGGTCCGGATGTTGTCGGACATGCCACCGTCGACGGAGACGTAGGTCCGCAGCCCGTCGAGGGGCTTGATGGTGCCGACCTCGTAGAGGGTGAACGCGGTCGGCCCGACGATGGCGCGCCCGGGCTCGACGGAGATCCGAGGAGTCCGCAGCTTGGCGGAGTCGCACTCACGGGTGACGATCTCGGTGAGCGCCTTGGCGATCTCGTGCGGCTCGCGGGGATCGTCGTCGCTGGTGTACGCGATCCCGAGCCCACCACCGAGGTCGATCTCCGGCAGCTCCACGCCATGCTCGTCCCGGATGTCCTTCAACAGCCCGACCACGCGATGGGCGGCAACCTCGAAGCCGGACATGTCGAAGATCTGCGACCCGATGTGCGAGTGGATACCGATGACTTCGAGCCCGTCGAGCTGAAGAGCGCGCCGAACGGCTTCGGCGGCCTGCCCACCGGCAAGCGGAATCCCGAACTTCTGGTCTTCGTGAGCGGTGGCGATGAACTCATGGGTATGCGCCTCGACCCCGACGGTGATCCGAATCTGCACCCGCTGCCGCTTACCGAGGGACTGCGCGATATGAGCGACGCGCACGATCTCCTGGAAGGAGTCGAGGACGATCCGCCCGACACCGGCGTCGATGGCCCTCGTGATCTCGTCCGTGGACTTGTTGTTGCCGTGGAAGGCGATGCGGTCGGCGGGCATACCGGCGGAGAGGGCGGTGGCGAGCTCGCCCCCGGAGCACACGTCGAGGTTGAGCCCTTCCTCGTGCAGCCACCGCACGACGGCACGCGACAGGAACGCCTTGCCGGCGTAGAAGACGTCGGCGTCCTGCCCGAACGCGGCACGCCAGGCCCGGGCCCGCTCCCGAAAATCGGCCTCGTCGAGAACGTAGGCCGGGGTGCCGTGCTGCTCGGCGAGCGTCTTCACGTCGATACCGCCGACGGTGACGACACCGCCCGCGTCGTCGTCACGGGTGACGGTCTGGGCCCACACCTTGGGGTCGAGTGCGTTGAGGTCGGCGGCCGGGGCGGAGTAGTGCCCTTCGGGCAGAACGTCGGCGTGACGGGGACCGGCGGGGTGTGCGGAACGGCTCATGTCGTCTTCTCTTCTTCTCTGTCGCTGTCTTCGCGCGAGTCGCTTGCTTCGTCGTTGCTGTCTGCGCGCTCAGAGGTGTTCGGGAGCGTCGATGCCGAGCAGGGACAGGCCACCGGCGAGCACCACCCCGGCAGCTTCGGCAAGCGCGAGCCGGGCACGGTGGGCGGCCGAGGGTTTCTCGTCGCCGAGCGGAAGCGTCGTGGGGAGGAGAGGGAGGGTCGCATCGGCTACGGCGACCAGGTGACGGGCAAGCAGGTCGGGGGCGCGGTGGGCTGCCGCGCGGGCGAGGAGGCGGGGGTGGTCGGCGAGGTGGGCGAGGAGGGGGGTGGTGTCCGCTGGGGTGAGGGGGGTCGTGTCCTCTTGTACGTCTACGTCGTCTCGCGCGTTCTGTACGTCGCCGGGTTCGGCGGTGAAGCCGAGGTCGGCGGCGTTGCGGCTGACGGCGCGGGTGCGGGCGTAGGCGTAACGGACCCGGAAGAGGGGGTTGCTCTCCCGCTGAACGAGGTGATCGGCGGTGAGGCGGGGCCGGTCGTGGGCGGCGGGGTACAGGAGGGCCCAGCGGGCGGCGTCGCGGCCGAGGGGGATGAGCTCTGCAGAGTCGGGGGCTGGTACGGGCCGTACGTTGACGTGCACGTCGGCGTCGGCGTCGGCGTCGGCGTCGGCGTCGAGCGGAGCTGATGTTTCCAGGGGGCCGTACGCGTCGGCCTCGACCTCGGCACCGAGAAGGGCCACCCATTCGGGCTCGGGACGGGTCTCGCAGCTGGTGCGGACGCGGGTGCCCTGCGAGCGCAGGAGGCGGGCGACGACGTCCATGACGACGAGGGCGCGGGGGTCGTGGTGGGCGTGGAGTTGGACGAGGCGGACGGCAGGAGCGGCTAGACCGGCAAGGCCGTCATGGCTGCTGCCGGCTTCGGCTTCGGCTTCGGCTTCGGCTTCGGCTTCGGCGAGCCCGTACCGCGGTCCGCGCCGCAGGATCTCCTCGACGAGAGCGGTGGACGCCGTACTCCCGAGACTGATGTTGAGGAACCCGGGCCCGGTGATCTCGACGCCGCTGACGCCATGGGCGCCGGCGAGATGCGGCCGCAGCAGTTCGGCGACACGGCGGGGGGTCTCCCCCGCGGGCCGGGCGAGCTGGAGGGCGATGTTGGTGGCGTAGTCACCCCACCCGCCGGCCCCCGGCACGGTCACCGAGACCTTCCTCGGCACGACCACGCGCAGCTCCCCGTCCTCGACAGCACGACGCACCGCGCGCAGCACGGTACGGGAGAGCTCGACGGGGGTCACGGGGCAAGCGTATGGGAGGAGGGGGGTGGGTAGGCCAGCTGGTTTGGCTGGGGGTCCGGGATGTGGACGCAGGAGGATGAATCGGGTGGGGGGTGGCAGGCACCGGGGGGGGACGGCAGGGAGCCTGGCCTGCATCCGCGGAGTGGGCCTGTATATGGGGAGTGGACCTGCATATAGGGGGACGCAGGCAAAAGGGGGAGCGAGTAAAGCAAGTAAGGGGACCTGCAAGTGGTGAGCCGGGGTGAGTCGGGGTGAGTCGGGAGGCTGGCTCAGCCGCCGCTACGCCCGCCCCGCCCAGCCCGCTCGCCCTCACCGGCACCGCCGCCGAAGGCACCACCGATGGAGATGCCATCGGCCGGATCACGCGGCTCACGCCGCCCACGCTCGATCAACTGCCGTACGAGAGCGATGAGTTCGGCAGGTTCGAAGGGCTTGGCGAGAAACGCGTCGACACCGACGTCGAGCCCGCTGTCGACCTCGTACTGGGTACAGGCGCTGACAATGGCGAGGGGCAGATCGCGGGTCCGGGGATCGCTGCGCAGCCGAGCTGCGGTACGCAGTCCGTCCAGCCGGGGCATGACCACATCGAGGGTGACCACATCGGGCCGAACCTGGTGAATGACGTCCAGACACTCGGCACCATCGGCCGCGGTCACGACCTCGAGACCCTCCAGCTCGAGATTGACCCTGATCAACTGCCGGATGACCTTGTTGTCGTCCACAACAAGCACCCGACCCGACGCGCCTGGCACAACTCGAGAGTAGGTCCGGACCGGCCACCGCGTCCGGGTTTTCCCCACTTCCACCCCCTGCGAGCGACCCAGCACGCCTCCCTGACCACCGAGAAACCTGTTCATGAACACCCGTAAGGAACTGGTAGGGTTCTACCCGTCGCCGCGATCACCGCGACGGACACGCCCCCGTAGCTCAGGGGATAGAGCAACGGCCTCCGGAGCCGTGTGCGCAGGTTCGAATCCTGCCGGGGGCACTCCGGGAAAAGCTCCTGACCTGCAGAAATACAGGTCGGGAGTTTTTGCGTTCACGTCAAAACGCACACGGCCTTTTGACCGTTGCTCTTTCTGAGCGATGTACCGACTTCCGCGCTCTCCTTCTGACGCGTTTCCGCAGTTCAAAGGCCCTTCACCAAGGACCGGTTGGCGATACACGTCACCAAATACCGACCGCGCCGAATACCTCGGGCACCGGTGCCACTTTCGCTCGAATACCCCATGCGACCTGCCTGAACGTGCCGAAGAGCACACCAAAGCGCACACGGTCTGGTGGTCAAATGCGGCAGGTCGGCACCACTCTGGAGTGGATCGTCCCGCTGCCCGCCGGCAACGGCTGAATCTCCCCAGGTAAATCCCGGCACTCCGTGGACCGTTCGGCCCAAGCGGCAGATACACGGGGCGAGGGACGCTGGATACATGGCGGGCCCGCGGTCCGCACCGCGCTCCGGCCAGGTGCCAGCAAGGCTCTCCACGACGGAGCCGGCACCCCGACAACGTGCCGGTGCCCCCGTGACTCACGCGCCGCCGCCCCATCCCCCGTCCCAGGACCTCGCACGGCAACGACGTGGTCCTCATCCTGAGGAGCAGCACATGGGAGTCCTGGTCTTCCTTCGGGTCGTCGTTGTCCTGGGCCATCGAAGTTTGAGCGCGTGCCGTCGAAGGTTGAGCGATGCCGCCGGGGGCCATCACCCACGGCGGCACCAGGTCC
>NZ_JBHXME010000125.1:0-33268 GCF_042721125.1 Streptomyces sp. NPDC058469 | reverse complement strand
GAAGTGGGCCCAGTCCTCGCCGCGGTGGTCGCCGTACGAGGTGAACAGGCCCACCGCCTCGTCGCACAGCGTCAACGCCTGTTGCGTACGGGCGTTGCCGGCGTCGACGACCGCGAGTTCCAGGCAGGTCCACGCCTCGCCGTGGGCGACGCCGATGCGCTGGAAGTCGGCGCGGGCGTCGACCAGGAGCTGGCGGGCGAACCCGGAGTTGCGCAGCGAACCCGTCTGGGCCGCGCGCTGGTCGCGGGTCACGCGCGCCGAGTGGTGCCGGGCGCAGGCCAGGCCGTAGACGTCGCGCATGCGGGAGAACATCGTGCGGGAGCGTTCCAGCTCGCGCACCGCCAGGTCCAGGTTGCCCGTCTCCTCCAGGGCCTGGCCGAGGTAGTAGACGGTCCAGGCCTCGCCGCGCGCGTCCTCGTTGTCGCGGTGCCGGGCGGCGGCCTGGCGCAGGCCGTCGACTGCCGGGGACGGGTCGCCGGCGACCAGTCGGGCGCGGGCCAGCTGGGTCAGGGCCCAGGCCTCGCCGCGGGCGTCGCGGGTACGGCCGTAGAGGCCGAGGGCTGTGGTGAGTTCGGACTCCGCGCGCGGGATGTCGCCCATGCGCAGGCCGAGTTGGCCGAGCTGGAAGTGGGCCCAGGCCTCGCCGTGGACGGACTCGCCGGCGCGGTGCAGGACCAGGGACTCGGTGAGCAGCCGCATCGCCTCGTCCACCCGGCCGCGGTCCCGCTCGACCGCCGCCAGGGCGTGCATGGTCCAGGCGCGGTCCGTAGCCAGTTGGGGAGGTGCCTGGAGGTCGAGGGCCTCGCGGAGTTTCGCCGCCGCCTCGGTGAGGTTGCCCTGGTGGTGGAGGGTGATGCCGAGCGAGCACAGGGCGCGCGCGGCGCCCGCGTCGTGGTGGGCCTCCATGTAGAGGTCGACGACGGAGGTGAGGGTGGTGCGCGCCTTGTCGAGTTCGCCGAGCTGCCGGGCCGCGATGCCGGTCCGCCACTGCACCGAGCGCACCAGCAGCCCCTGGTCGACGGCCTGCGCCAACTCGCTGATCTCGCCCAGGCGGTAGAGGTCGCCGCGCAGCAGGCAGTAGTCGCACAGCGCGCCCAGCAGATTCAGTACGGCGCCCTGGTCGACGCCCTCCGCGTGCCGCAGCGTCGAGGTGATGAAGCTCGACTCGTCGTCCAGCCAGCGCAGCGCCTCGTCGAGCGAGGTGAAGCCGTGCGGGCCGAACCGGTCCGAGCGCGTCGACATGTTGCCGTCGACCAACCGCAGTACGGAGTCGGCCAGTTCGCCGTAGTTCACGATCAACCGCTCCTGCGCGGCCGTACGTTCCGACGATTCCTCCTCGTCGAGGAGGCGGGCCTGGGCGAAGGCGCGGACCAGGTCGTGCAGGCGGTAGCGGGTGCCGCGGACGTGGTCGATGAGGCCCGCGCGGGACAGGGCCTCCAGTTGGCGGGTGGCCTCCGTCTCGTCGGTGGACAGCAGGGCGGCCGCCGCCGCCGCGCCCAGCGAGGCCCGGCCGGCCAGCGCCAGCCGGCGCAGCAGCCTGCGGGCCTGGTCCGACTGGTCGGTGTAGCGCAGCCAGAGCACCCGCTCGACCGGCTCCACCGGGCCGTACGCGCCCAGATCCGTGGCCAGTTGGCGCGGTGAGCGTGGGCCGAGGGACGAACCCGCGATCCGCAGCGCCAGCGGCAGCCCGCCGCACAACTCCCTGATCCGTTCGTCGGATTCGGCGTCGTACGGCTCCGAACCGTCCTGCGCCGCCGCGCCCAGCAGCTCCTCCGCGCCCGCCGCGTCCAGCGACTCCACCGGCAACTGGTGCACCCAGGCGGCCAGTTCGGCGGGCAGGTCGAGGGGCTTGCGGGCGGTGACCACGACCAGGCTGTCCGAGCGCTCGGGCACCAGCGTGGCCACCTGCGCGGCGTCGGAGGCGTCGTCCAGGACGATCGCCACCGGGAGGCCGGTCAGGTGCTGGTGGTACAACTCGCCCAGCCGCTTGACCTGTTGGTCGGGGGAGGAGCGTTCGCGGAAGAGCAGTTGTTCGCGGGACGCGCCGAGCCGGTTCAGCAGGTGCAGCAGGGCGTCGCGGGTAGGCAGCGGGGGCTCGCCCGGGCTGTCGCCCCGCAGATCCACCACGCAGGCACCACGGAACTGGTCCCGCAGATCGTGCGCGGCCCGCACCGCGAGGGTGGTGCGCCCCGAACCCGGCGCGCCGTGCAGCACGACCACCGTCGGCCGGGTCTCCGTGCTCGCCCGGGCCGCCTGCACCAACTGCCGGATCCGGGCCAGCTCCACCCGCCGACCGGCGAACGCGCCGACCGCATCCGGGAGTTGAGCGAACGACTGCTCCAGCACACTCCTTCTGCGGGCCGCCGCGCTCTTGTCCGTACCGCGCAACTGCGGCCCCGGCTTCTTCGTCGGCCCGGTGGACGCGGCGAGCACCCGCTGCTGGTCCAGGAACGGCCGGATGCCCCGCACCTCCAGCGCCGTCAGCCACTGCAACCGCAACTGCTCCGGGCCGCCGGGCTGGCTCACGGCACCGGCGCGGTGATGCGCGGCGGGAAGGTGGGAGGCGGTCACCTTCACGACCGTCGCCGCCGCGCCCACGACGCCGACCGTGACCCCGGCGCCGAACGCCGTGCCGGTATCGGTGCCGAGGGCCAGGTCGGCCACCACGGCGGCGACCGCGGCAACGCCCGCCACCATCAACGGAGTTGTCCCGCCCTCCCGCGCATAGCGCTGCCCGAAGGTGAGCTGTCCTGCCGCCGCCTCGTCGAGCGCCCCCGTGTAGGCCTCGTACTCCTCGGCCGCCGTCTCCGCCATGGCGTCCAGAGCGGCCCGGGACCGCGTCAGCAGCACCTGCCCGTCCGTGCGGCCGCCGGAGCGCCGCACCTCCTCCTCCACGGCCCGAGCCAACAGCCGCTCGGCATCGGTCCGATGCCCGTCCCGCATGTCACGTCCCCCTTTGGCGGCAACTCCCTTGGCTACGAGTGTCCTTCGGCGGAGCCGGGAGCGCGAGAGGGCGACGATCACGGCCGTGGCCGCAGTACCTGCCCCGGGAACCCGTCCGACCGCCACGGCACGCCACGTGAGCCCGCGTCCACTTCGCTCCCGACCCCGTGGGGAGAGTGGAACGGTGAACCGACCGGCCCATAAGACGTCCCCGTGTCCGCCGCAGCCTCCCCTCTGACTCTGTGTCGGGACGTAGCCGAGCATCAAGGGGTGACGATGATGTGGTGGCGATGGATCCCCGGCCGGAGTGAACCTTCCTGCTGACCGCAGCGGGGCACACTGCCGCGTCCCACGAAGCGGGCTGTACGTCGCCGGCTGTTCTAGCGCTGCCGTCGTAGATCAAGAGGGGGCGGGATGCCGAAAGTGCGTCTGGCGTCACGCTGGGCACTTGAATGCCGGAGGGTCGTCCCGTATCTGCTGGTCATCTCCGACGGGGGACGGCTGTCATGAAGCTCTGCCCGGACAACGACGTCGAGCTGGATCAACTGGCGGGCGTCATCGATGCGCCGTTGGAGAACGAGATCGCTGCCATCGGGTTGCCGCTGGTCGATGATCGCTTCCAGGCGGGGCGGCATGACCGCGTATTGAGCGGGCGTGAGGTCGGGGCCGTCGTCGTCTGGGTGGTTGATCATTTATGGGGCGAACCGTAACTCTCGAAAGCCGCCCGGCCAAAGGGTGATAGTGGGGACCGTTTGGGTTCTACTGGCCGTTTGTCTCGGATCCGAGATCCGACGGCGCCGGGGTGGAGTCGCCGGACACATCGGTGGGCGTCAGCGCGATGACCGGGATGATCCGCTCGGTCTTGTTCTGGTAGCCGGCGAAGCCGGGGTAGCGGCTCGCCTGTTCGGCGTAGGCCGTGTCGCGTTCCTCTCCCTGGAGTACGACGGCGCGCACGGTACGTGTCTCGTCGCCGATCTCGATCCGGGTATCGGGATGGGCCAGCAGGTTGTGGTACCAGTCCGGGTTCCGGTCGGAGCCGGCCTTGGAGGCGAACACGAGGTAGCGCTCGCCGTCCGGCAGGTACATCATCGGATTGATCCGCAGGGCGCCGGACTTGGCGCCGACGGTGTGCAGCAGGAGCAGCGGTGCTCCGGCGAAGCCTCCGCCGACCCGGCCGTGATTGGCGCGGAACTCGGCGATGTTGCGTGCGTTGAAGTCGTTTGCGTCGGGCATCGTTTACTCCGTCGTGGTTTCGTCATGGCTTCGTCGGGGCCGCAGAGCCGCGGGGGCCGGGAAAAGGGAGCGGGGGTCAGGAACCCGGCGTGAGAAGGACCTTGCCGCGAACCCCGCCGGTGGCGCTCAGTTCGTGCACGGACGCGGTCTCCGACAGCGGATAGGTGGCGCTGACCTCGACCCGGAGTTCTCCGGTGTCGACCTTCTTGGCGAGGCTCGCGAGCTGCTCGGCGTCGGTACGCAGCTGCATGCCGACGGCCCGCACCTCACGGTCCGCGTCGCCGGCCGCGGGCGTCGCCGTGGTGACGATCACTCCGCCGGGGCGGATCAGCCCGGTCAGCGCGACGATCTCGGATTCCGCGGCGGCCACCAGGTTGAGCACCGCGTCGACCGGCTCGGTGAGCGCGTCGGCCGGGGCGGTCGCGGTGTAGTCGATGATCCGGTCCGCGCCCTGCGCGCGAACCGCGTCGGCGCTGCGAGGGCTGGCGGTCGCGATGACGAAGGCCCCGGCCTGCTTGGCCAACTGCACGGCGTACCCGCCGACGCCGCCGCCCGCGCCGTTGATCAGCACCCGTTGCCCCGCGCTCAGGTCGGCGTGGTCGAACAGAGCCTGCCACGCGGTCTGGGCCGCTGCGGGCAGGGCGGCCGCGTGCGTGAGCGGAATGGCCGTGGGGGCCGGCGCGAGGATCTCGGCCGGTGCGGTGACGAAGTCGGCGGCGGCCCCGTCACGGACCATCGACAGGAATCCGATCACCTGATCCCCGACCGTCCAGCGCGTCACGCCCGCGCCGAGGGCCACGACCGTCCCGGCCACGTCGATGCCCGGGATGTGCGGAAGTCCGACCGCGAAGACCTGCCGCAGGTAGCCCGCGCGGATCCCGGCGTCGACCGGGTTGAACGAGGTCGCCGCGACCTTGACGAGCACCTCGCCCTGCGCAGGCTCGGGCCGCTCGGCGTCCTCGTAGCGCAGCACGCCCGGGTCGCCGTACTCGTGGAATCGAATCGCCTTCATCGGAAGCCTCCACTCGACTGATACTTCGAATTCGAAGAACATGGTCAGATTACACCTGCTTCGAATTCGCAGCAAGTAGACTGACGGCATGCCGGACGCCGCACCCCTCGAACCTGAGCAGTTGGCCGCCTACTTCGCCCTGATGGAGGTCAGCAGTCTGCTCCAACACGCCGTGGACCAGCAGCTTCGCGAGGAGGGCGGGCTGAGCTACATCCAGTTCCAGATCCTTGCCGTGCTCGGGGAGAGTGCGGACGGGTGGCAGCGGATGACGGATGTCGCCGACCGCCTCGTCCACAGCCGTAGCGGACTGACCTACCAAGTCGGGCAACTGGCCGAAGCGGGCCTGGTCGCCAAGGCCCCCTCGCCCGACGACGAACGCAGTGTCGTCGTCTCCCTCACCGCGGAGGGCCGAGCCCTGCTCGGCCGGGTGATGAACGGCCACGTCCAGGTCGTGCAGCGTCAGCTGCTGGCGCCCTTGAGCGATGAGGACATCGCCAGGCTCGGCGACGTCCTCGGCCGTGTCCGCCGGCACATGCGCGCCGTCCCGCCCCGCTCCGCGGCATCACGCCGCACGCGGGGCGGGCCGCCCGTATGCCGGTAGCCGCGCGGCCCGCAAGCCCCGGGAGACGGGCCTGCCCCGGGAAAGCGGACCGGTCAGCGCGGCGGGCCCATGATGACGTTGCCGTACTTGTCGGCGAGGGCGGGATCAGGCTTCACCTGGAAGCCGGGCGGACGCGGTGTGGACTTGTCGCGGCCGGTCTCGCGGAACATCCCCTCGATGCCGGCCGGCGTGTTGATCATCAGCAGGTCGGCCTTCTTGGAGGTGATGCGGTACCCGTGCGGGATCTGCTTCGGCAGGAACACCACGCCGCCCTCGGCGAGTTCGTACTCCTGGTCGTCGCACCACACCAGGGCGGTTCCCTTGAGCAGCAGGAAGACCTCGTCCTCAAGGGTGTGCTTGTGAAACGGCGGTGCCTCGCCCTCGGCGACGTCGAAGCGCCCCATCATGAGCTGGCCGTCGGTGGCCTTGCCGTCGAGCAGCATCGCCAGGGTGCCGCCGTCGAGCCATTCGAGTTGTTGCTGCTGCTCGGGTTGTGCGAGATAGACCATGCTCATCGGGGGGCTCCGTTCAGGTGCGGGGACGCTCGTGCAGGCGGAGTGTCGAGGGGTGCGGACGGTCGTGGTGGTAGGTGTCGGTGCCGACCTTCGTCCCGTAGAAGTGGGTCATCGGCGCGTCGGTGATCAGCGAGTCCTGGTTGGTGATCTCCAGCCGTATCCGGTCGCCCCGGTGGGCGAGGAAGGACATGGGCAGGAGTTCCACGCGCAGCTCGTAGATTTCGCCGGGCACGAGCGGCTCCACCTTCGAGTGCTGATGGAACGGGCGCATGTCAGAGGTCAGTTCCGGGTCCTCGGCGCGGTGTGACGCGCGCAGCCATCCCTGGGTGACCTTGATCGGCAGTCCGGCGTCGGGGTCCGCGGACACCAACGAGAGCTTGACGAAGACATCTATGTCGGTCTGGTCGGTCGAAGCGTGGAGCGTCAGGACGCCGTGTCCGGTGAACTCGCGGTCACGGTCCATCGGTGGGGAGGTGAAGGTGTTGACGCGTGCGACGTGGTCGGGCATGCCGTGCTTGTCGAAGACGGTGACGCCGGCCATCCACTTCGGGTCCGGGTAGGACCACGACGTCGAGTCCTGCTCGGAGTTCGGTTCGGTCTCGGTGAGCGAGCCGTCGTTGAGCGAGGTGACGGCGCCGCTGTGTTCGCCGGCGAGATGGAAGGTCGTCGGCCGCACGTCCGGCGGCGGCCAGGATTCGGCCGACCGGTACGTGCCCTCCCCGTTGACGTAGAACCGCGCCGCGGGCTGCTTCATCACCTCGTTCTCGATGCCCTTGAGGTGATGGTCGTACCAGGGGAGCAGTTCGTCGCGGTGGAACTGTTCGTCGAAGTAGTACATCTGGGCTCCGGCGAAACTGGACGGGTGCGCGATCAGGAGCTTCTTCGGCCCCTGGACGCGCTCGAAGCCGTAGAAGTTGCCGCGCAGATGCAGCGCCGCCTTGCCCCACACCCCGATGGAGAACACCGGGATGTCCACGGAAGGCAGTTCCCAGAACGGCGACCTGCGGCGTTGCCACTCGTCGTCGAGCGGATGCGAGAGGACGTCGTAGATGTACTCGTGCTTGTCGCCGACATGGAAGTCGATGCCTCTGAGCTCATGCTGGTAGAGCACCGATCCGAACAGCCAGGTGTTGAGGAACCCCTGGATCGGGATGCCGCCGTGGTACATCCAGTCGCGGTACATGTCCGTCGCGCCGTCGTAGGCCACGATCGTCCGCAGGTGCGGCGGACGGGTGCGCGCCGCGTTCCACTGGCTCCAGCAGTAGTGCGACATGCCGATCATGCCGACCGCGCCGGTGCTCCACGGCTCCACGGCGACGTGCTCGATCATGTCGTGGATGGCCTCGCCCTCGGAGCGGGAGACCGGGTCCCAGGTCCCCTCGGAGCGGCCCGTGCCGGGCAGGTCCATCGCGACGTAGGCGTAGCCGTTGTCGAGGTACAGCTGGATCGGGCCGTACTCGGTGAACGGGAAGACGGGGCTGGGCGGGAGGTGCCGCAGTGCCTTCTGGTAGGGAGACGCGCCGAGGACGATCGGGTAGGGGCCGTCGCCGGACGAGGGAAGGTACACGTCGGCCCGCAGCAGGTTTCCCGTGCGACCGCGCACCTCGACTTCGAACGGCGCTACGTCTACGTCGACCATTTGGTCTGCATTCCTTCCGATGACACGGCTCAGTTGACACGGATCAGTGCATGGAACTGCCGCCATCGACGTTGAGGGTCTGGCCGGTGAGGAACGCCGCGTCGTCGGACGCGAGGAAGAACACCGGCCCGGCGAGGTCTTCGGGCTCCTCGTCGCGGTGCAGCGCCCGCACGTCGCGCTGCCCTTGGAGGAAGGCCTCGGGGAAGTTGTCCCGGACTGCCTGGGTGGCGGTCAGGCCGGGAGTGATGCTGTTGACCGTGATGCCGTGGTCTCCGAGGGCGTGGGCCAGGCTGCGGGTGAAGCCGATGACGCCGGCCTTGGCGGCGACATAGGCGACCTGCTCCGCGACGCCGGTGTAGATGGAGGCAGAGCTGAAGTTGATGATCCGGCCGGAGCCCTGCTCCTTCATGAGGGGAACGAGGGCGCGGGTCATCAAGTAGGTGCCGGTGAGGTTGACGTCGATGATGCGGCGCCACTGCGCGGTGGTCATGGCCTCGAAATCGAGGACGGGGAAGTAGCCGGCGCAGTTGATCAGGACGTCGAGGCGGCCGAAGCGCTCGCGGACGAGGCGGGCCACGCGCTCGACGTCCTCCTCGGAGCAGACATCAGCGGCGGCGGTGACGATTCTCGCGTCCTGCGGCCAGCGCGGCCGCCAACCCTTGAGTACTTCTTCGTCCAGGTCGGTGGCGAGGACAGTGTCGTTGTTGGAGAGAAAACGGCCGACGAGCGCGGTTCCGATTCCGCCTGCCGCACCGGTGATGAGAACGACTCTGTTGCTGTTCATGACGTGGCTCATTTCGGCGCTGTGGACACAGGCGCCCCCGTCGTGCTCACTAAGCGGACGCTATCGTCCGTTTGGGGGGCTGTCAACGACACCCGGGAGGTACCGGATGGGGTCACGGACGGGCCAGTGGGCCATCATCAGGGGTGTGACGAAGGCACAGTCGAACGAAGGCGCCCGGCGCCGGGAGCTGCGGCGTGACGCGGCGGACAACCGTGACCGGGTGCTGGCAGCGGCCGCCGCCGCGGTCAGACGGGAGGGCGTCGCGGTGCCGATGGCAACCGTGGCCGCGGACGCGGGAGTCGGCGTGGGCACCGTCTACCGCCACTTCCCCTCGCGCGAAGCCCTGCTCGGCGCCCTGACGCACCGCTCCTTCCAGCTCGTACTGGACGCCGCGGGTAAGGCCGCCGAAACCGATCAGTCCGGAATCGACGCCGTGCGCGGCTTCCTCGACCAGACCATCGAGCACGGCCCCGACCTCGTGCTGCCCTTGCACGGCGGTCCGCTGCTGACCGACCAGGACACCGTCGCGATCCAGACCGAGGTGCGCCGGAAGCTCGGCTCCCTCCTGCGCAGAGGCCAGGACGACGGCACGATCCGGCGCGACGCACGCTCGGCCGACCTCGTGATCTTCGGCGCCTTGATGGCGCAGCAACTCCCGCACGTCCCCGACTGGAATCGGACCGCGCAACGCCTCGTGGACATCTACCTCGCCGGCCTGGCGCCTACGATGCAGCCGCTCAGGAACTGACCTC
Organism: Streptomyces sp. NPDC058469; assembly: GCF_042721125.1. Taxonomy (NCBI): domain Bacteria; kingdom Bacillati; phylum Actinomycetota; class Actinomycetes; order Kitasatosporales; family Streptomycetaceae; genus Streptomyces; species Streptomyces sp. NPDC058469. The sequence continues at coordinate 23,789 of NZ_JBHXME010000125.1, read as the reverse complement.
CGCGCTTCGCCCGGGAGGGGCCGAGTCGGGTTGATTCGCTCGGGAGCCTGCAATCCTGGGGCATGCCCGGGGATCTCACCCGTTCCCCGACAGCCGCCTCCAGCCGTCCGAACGCCGCTTCCGCCGGCCACGCCGGTGCCGGCGTCGCCCGGTGGTATGCCTCGGGGTTCGTGGACCAGGTCGTATGGGTGCGCACTCGGTGCGGTTCGGCCGGGCGAGGCGGAGCTCGGGCGTCCCCACCGGCGGGGTTGGGCATTGTGAGAGGCTGGGCCGTATGAACCGGCTGGCTGGTGTGACCTCGCCTTATCTGCTTCAGCATGCTGAGAATCCGGTCGACTGGTGGCCCTGGACACCGGACGCTTTCGAAGAAGCACGGCGGCGCGATGTGCCCATCCTGCTGTCGGTTGGCTACTCCGCGTGCCACTGGTGCCACGTCATGGCCCACGAGTCCTTCGAGGACCAGCCCACCGCCGACTACCTCAACGAGCACTTCGTCAGTGTCAAGGTCGACCGCGAGGAACGCCCCGACGTCGACGCCGTCTACATGGAGGCCGTCCAGGCGGCCACCGGCCAGGGCGGCTGGCCCATGACCGTGTTCCTCACGCCGGACGCCGAGCCCTTCTACTTCGGGACGTACTTCCCGCCCGCGCCCCGCCACGGCATGCCCTCCTTCCGTCAGGTCCTCGAAGGCGTGCGCAGCGCCTGGACCGACCGGCGGGACGAGGTCGCCGAGGTCGCCGGGAAGATCACACGGGACCTGTCCCAGCGCGAGATCGACTACGGCAGCACCGAGGCCCCCGGCGAGGAGGAGCTGTCCGGCGCACTCCTCGGGCTCACGCGGGAGTACGACCCGCAGCGCGGCGGATTCGGCGGCGCGCCCAAGTTCCCGCCGTCCATGGCGCTTGAGTTCCTGCTGCGCCACCACGCCCGCACCGGTGCCGAGGGCGCCCTGGAGATGGCACGGGACACCTGCGAGCGGATGGCCCGCGGCGGCATCTACGACCAGCTCGCGGGCGGCTTCGCGCGCTACTCCGTCGACCGCGAGTGGGTCGTCCCGCACTTCGAGAAGATGCTCTACGACAACGCCCTGCTCTGCCGTGTCTACGCGCACCTGTGGCGCAGCACCGGTTCCGAGCCGGCCCGGCGGGTTGCCGTGGAGACCGCCGACTTCATCGTGCGTGAACTCCGCACCAACGAGGGCGGGTTCGCCTCCGCTCTCGACGCCGACAGCGACGACGGGACCGGTAAGCACGTCGAAGGTGCCTACTACGTCTGGACGCCCGAGCAGCTCACCGAGGTCCTCGGCGAGGCGGATGCTGAACTCGCCGCCCACTACTTCGGCGTGACGGAAGAAGGGACTTTCGAGGAGGGGCAGTCCGTCCTCCAACTCCCGCAGCACGAAGGTGTCTTCGACGCCGAGAAGATCGAGTCGGTCAAGAGCCGTCTCCTCGCCGCCCGTTCGCAGCGCCCCGCCCCCGGCCGTGACGACAAGGTGGTCGCCGCCTGGAACGGCCTCGCGATCGCCGCACTCGCCGAGACCGGCGCCTACTTCGACCGCCCCGACCTGGTCGAGGCCGCCGTCTCCGCCGCCGATCTCCTCGTACGCCTGCATCTGGACGAGCACGCCAAGCTCGCCCGCACCAGCAAGGACGGCCACGTCGGGGCGAACGCCGGGGTGTTGGAGGACTACGCCGATGTCGCGGAGGGCTTCCTCGCGCTGGCGTCGGTCACGGGGGAGGGGGTCTGGCTGGAGTTCGCCGGGTTCCTGCTCGACCACGTGCTCGCCGGGTTCGTCGATGAATCCGGGGCGCTCTACGACACCGCCGCCGACGCCGAGCGGCTGATCCGTCGGCCGCAGGATCCGACCGACAACGCCACCCCGTCCGGCTGGACCGCCGCAGCGGGTGCGCTGCTGAGTTACGCGGCTCAGACCGGTGCCGAGCCCCATCGCACCGCCGCCGAGCGGGCGTTGGGGGTTGTGAAGGCGCTCGGGCCGCGGGTGCCGCGGTTCATCGGGTGGGGGCTCGCGGTCGCCGAGGCGTACCTCGACGGGCCGCGTGAGGTCGCCGTCGTAGGGCCCTCTCTCGGCGACGAGGCCGCAAAAACCCTGCACCGTACGGCACTTCTGGGGACCGCGCCCGGGGCCGTGGTCGCGTTCGGGGTCGCTGGGAGTGACGAGCTGCCGCTGCTCGCCGGCCGGCCCCTGGTCGACGGTGGACCGGCCGCGTATGTCTGCCGTAACTTCACCTGTGACGCGCCGACGACCGACCCGGAACGGCTGCGAGCCGCGCTGACCAGGTGAAACGTCAGGGTCGTAACCATCCCAAACGCGACCAGTGCGAGAAATGCTCACGTGCGAGTCTCATTGTGATGAAACACGCTCTTCACTGAAATCACCTGTCCACTTCACAGATCACCCATAGTCTCGGCCCCGTGACGCGACGTATGTAACTCACCGTCGCGCCAGGGGGTATTGGGATCTGGGGGGATCTGTTGCTGACGTCTGTCTTCATCGCTGTCGTTTCGCTGGCCTTGTTCTGGATGGCCGCCTTCACCCTGTGGTGGCAGATGCACGCGTGGCGTACGCCCGAAGTGCTCGCCTCCACCCGATTCAGCAGACCGGACGGGGACGAGCACGTCTCGTTCTCGTTGCTGCTGCCGGCCCGGCACGAACAGGCCGTGCTCGACCACACCATCCAGCGGCTGCTGGAGTCCACGCACACCGACTTCGAGATCATCGTGATCGTGGGGCACGACGACCCCGAGACCGCGGCGGTGGCGAACAGCGCCGCCGAGCGCGATCCGCGCGTCCGGGTCGTCGTCGACACCCACGAGAAGAAGAACAAGCCGAAGGCCATGAACACGGCGCTGCCGCACTGCCGCGGCGATGTCGTCGGGGTCTTCGACGCCGAGGACCAGGTCCATCCGGCGCTGCTCGCCCACGTCGACCACGCGTTCCGCACCACCGGCGCGGACGTCGTGCAGGGCGGGGTGCAGCTGATCAACTTCAACTCCAGCTGGTACAGCCTGCGCAACTGCCTGGAGTACTTCTTCTGGTTCCGGTCGCGCCTTCATCTGCACGCGCAGAAGGGGTTCATCCCGCTGGGCGGCAACACCGTCTTCGTGCGGACGGACGTCCTGCGCGAGGCCGACGGCTGGGACCCCAACTGCCTTGCCGAGGACTGCGATCTGGGCGTCCGGCTGTCCAGTGTCGGCAAGAAGGTCGTCGTCGCCTACGACTCCGACATGGTGACCCGGGAGGAGACCCCCGGCTCGCTGATGTCGTTGCTGAAGCAGCGAACCCGCTGGAACCAGGGCTTCCTTCAGGTCTACCGGAAGAAGGACTGGAAGCAACTCCCGGGATTCGGGCAGCGGTTGCTCGCCCGCTACACGCTGATGACGCCGTTCCTGCAGGCTTTCTCCGGGGTCATCATCCCGCTCAACGCGGCGGTCGCGCTCTTCCTGGACGTGCCGGTGGGCATCGCCTTCCTCACCTTCCTGCCGCTGGTCACCGCCGCCGTCACCTTCGTCTTCGAGATCGTCGGACTGCACGACTTCGGCAAGCAGTACGGACTTCGTGTCCGCGCCGTCCACTATCTGAAGCTCGTCGTGGGCGGCCCCTTCTACCAGGTGCTCCTCGCCGGAGCCGCGATTCGCGCAGTGTGGCGTGAGCAACGCGGCAGGAACGACTGGGAGTTGACGTCCCATGTCGGCGCGCACCTCACCGAAACCGCAGTGATCCGAGAGGACGTTCCTGCGTGACTTCCACACTTCCCGCGGTGACCACCACGGTCCCCGCGCAGCGGCAGCCTGCGCCTGAAACCGGTTCGGCAGGTCGAACGGCACCACCGGGCAGGCTCCGTTCCTCCCGGCCCGACCTCCTCCTCTGCGGCCTCCTCCTCGCGGTGATCCTCGTCGTGCAGGGCTGGAACATCGCCGACTACCCGACACTCAGCGACGACGAGGGCACCTACCTCGCCCAGGCCTGGGCCGTCCAACAGGGCACCGGCCTGGCCCACTACACCTACTGGTACGACCACCCGCCCCTCGGCTGGATCCAGATCGCCCTGCTCACCTGGATCCCCGCGCACTTCAGCCCCGGCTCGATGACCGTCGGCACCATGCGCCTCGCGATGCTGGTCATCAGCGCGATCAGCGCGATCCTCGTCTACGTCCTCGGCCGCCGGCTGTCCCTGCCGCGCTGGGCGGCCGCACTCGGCATGCTGCTCTTCGGGCTGTCCCCGCTGTCCGTGATCCTCCAGCGGGAGATCTTCCTGGACAACATCGCCGTGATGTGGATGCTGGTCGCGTTCTGCCTGGCCGCATCCCCAAGTCGCCATCTCTGGCACCATTTTGGAGCGGGTCTGGCCGGCGCGGCCTCGGTCCTCACCAAGGAGACGATGCTCGTCATCCTGCCCGCGCTGCTGCTCACCATGTGGCGCCACGGACACCGCGACACCCGCAAGTTCGCGCTCACCGGAGCCATCACAGCCTGCGTCCTGATCGGCTTCTCGTACCCCCTCTTCGCCCTGCTCAAGGGCGAGTTGGTGCCGGGGAGTGGCCATGTCTCCCTGTGGGACGGCCTCAAGTACCAGATGACCAGGCCGGGTTCGGGCTTCATCCTCGACCAGGGGACGGGCTCGTACGGCGTCCTCCACTCCTGGCTGTACTACGACCGTGTCCTGCCGCTCGGCGGCCTCGCCGGGGCGCTGCTCCTGCTGGTCACCTGGCGCTGGTCGGTCACCGCCCGCTCGCTCGCCGGACCGGCCATGACCGTGGCGATCCTCGCCCTGGTCTCGATGCGGCCCAACGGCTATCTGCCCGCGATGTACATCATCGGCGCGCTGCCCTTCCTCGCGCTCGTGCTGGCCGGGGGCACCGCCTCCGTCGCCCACGCGGTGCTGCGCAGACGGCGGCGCGAGGGGGAGAAACGGTACGTCACCGGGGGCCGGTACACGCTCGCCGTGGTCCTGGCGATCGCCGCCGGCGCCTATGTCGTACCGAAGTGGTACGACGGCGACCGCACTTCCATAACCACCGACGCCAACGCCCCCTACCGGGCCGCCTCGAAGTGGCTGTCCACCGAGGTCGCCGACCCCAAGGACACCCGCGTCCTCGTCGACGACGCGCTCTGGCTGGACCTGGTGCACGCCGGGTACCGGCCCGGGCTCGGGGTCATCTGGTTCTACAAGGCCGACCTCGACCCCGCCGTCACCAAGACGATGCCGCACGGCTGGAAGGACATCGACTACGTGGTGGCCTCCCCGACGGTACGGCGCGACGCGGTCGACCTGCCCAACGTCAAGGCGGCGATCCAGCACTCCACCCCGGTCGCCACCTTCGGCACCGGCAACGACCGCATCGAGATCCGGCAGATCCAGCGAGAGACCGTGGGAGCCCAGCGATGAGCCAAGAGTCCACTGTCCCCGGGGAGTTGGGCGATCCGGCCGTACGCGGCGCCGAAATTGCCGAGCCCGGTGCCGTCACCATCGTCGTACCGACCTTCAACGAGTCGGCGAACGTACGGGAGTTGCTGCGCCGGATCACCGAATCCGTGCCGACCAAGCTGCCTTGTGAGGTCGTCTTCGTGGACGACTCCACTGACGACACCCCCGAGGTGATCTCCGCGGCGGCACAGGACTGCCCGTTCCCGGTCACCGTGCTGCACCGGGAGGAGCCGGTCGGCGGGCTCGGCGGCGCCGTCGTCGAGGGGATCAAGGCGGCGTCGTCCGACTGGATCGTCGTCATGGACGGCGATCTGCAGCATCCGCCGTCCCTGGTACCGGAGTTGGTGGGCACGGGCGAGCGGACGAACGCCGGGCTCGTCGTCGCCTCCCGGTACATCAAGGGCGGCAGCCGCGAGGGGCTCGCCGGCGGATACCGCATCGCCGTGTCGCGCGGGGCGACCTGGCTGACCAAGACGCTCTTCCCGCGCAAACTGCGCGGCATCAGCGACCCGATGAGCGGCTTCTTCGCGATCCGGCGCAGCGCGGTGACGGCGGAGGCGCTCAAGCCGCTCGGCTACAAGATCCTGCTCGAACTCGCCGTACGCAGCCGTCCGCGCGAGGTCACCGAGGTGCCGTTCGTCTTCCAGGACCGGTTCGCCGGGGAGTCCAAGTCGACGGCGCAGGAAGGCTTTCGCTTCCTGCGCCATCTGCTCGGCCTGCGCACCGCCTCGCCGGTCGCGCGCATGGTGGTCTTCGGTCTGATCGGCGCCACCGGCTTCGTGCCGAACCTGGTCGGCCTGTGGGCGCTCACCAAGACGGGCATGCACTACGTCCCCGCCGAGATCCTCGCCAACCAGCTCGGCGTGGCATGGAACTTCCTGCTCATCGAGCACCTGCTGTTCCGCGACCGGCGCCGGCACCGCAACTGGTGGGACCGGGCAGGCCGGTTCGCGCTGCTCGCCAACGCCGACCTGGTGCTGCGGATCCCGCTGATCGCCCTGTTCATCCACAAGTTCGGCATGGGCGCTGTGTCGGCGACCGCGCTCGCGCTGGTCATGACATTCGTCCTGCGCTTCGTCGGGACCGAAGCGCTGGTCTACCTCCCGAGTCGCAAGGGGAGTCGTACAGCACCAAGGAGAGCCGAGTGAACAAGTACCGCAGAAGAACCGCGTTCCTCGGGGTGGGGACGCTGACCGTCGGGCTGCTGCTCACCTCGCCGCAGTCCGCCGAGGCCGCGAACCTCGTCCTCAACCCGGGCTTCGAGACGGCCGGCGGTGACGGGATGCCGTCCTGCTGGGAGAAGTCCGGCTGGGGCGACAACGACTTTGACTTCTCCACGACTTCGGACGCGCACTCCGGTTCGAAGGCCATGAAGGTCACCGTGACGCGGCGGGTGGACGGCGACCGCAAGGCGCTGATCACCGAGTCGACGGGGTGCGCGCCGGTGGTGACGGCGGGCAAGCAGTACGACCTCGGGCTCTGGTACAAGACGACCACGCCGGACGCGAACATCACGCTGTTCCGGCACGACGCGACGGCCGGCTGGCAGTACTGGACCGACCTCAAGACCCTGGAGATGCAGGGCAGTTGGACCCAGGCCTCGGTCCGTACGCCTGAAGTCCCGGCCGGTACCGACCGGATCACGTGGGGTGTCTCGGTCTACGGCACCGGGTCCGCGACCACCGACGACTACACGATGGACCAGGTCCCGGACACGCTCCCACCCGCGACCTGCACGGCCACCGCCGAGCAGTGCGCGAACGGGCGTTGGGACGTACTCCCGACGCAGAACCCGGTGCGCTCGATGCACTCCGTCGTCCTCAACAACGGCAAGGTGCTGCTGATCGCGGGCTCGGGGAACAGCGAGGAGAACTTCAACGCGGGGACGTTCACGAGTGCGGTGTACGACCCGGTCGCCGGGACGTACAAGGTGATCCCGACGCCGAAGGACATGTTCTGCTCGGGGCACATCCAGTTGCAGGACGGCCGGGTGCTGGTGCTGAGCGGCAACAAGGCGTTCCCGGTGGCGGGCGGGCACGGCTACGAGGGCTACAAGGACTCGTACATCTTCGACCCGGTGACCGAGACGTACAGCAAGACGAACGACCTCAACGACGGGCACTGGTATCCGTCGGCGACCGAACTCGGCAACGGTGACGTCATCTCCTTCGGCGGGCTGCGCGAGGACTCGACGGGTTCGGTGACCGCCGAGTACTGGTCGGACGCCCAGCAGAAGTGGCTGCCGTTGTCGCAGGTCAACCAGACGTGGTCGTACTGGGGCCTGTACCCGTCGATGGTCCTGATGCAGGACGGCCGGCTCTTCTACACGGGCAGCCACGTCTTCGGGAACAACATCCCGGGGACGGGTTCGGCGATCTACGACTACGGCGCGAACACGATCACGTCGGTCTCGGGGCTCCAGAACAAGGACCAACGTGACCAGTCCGCAAGCGTGTTGCTGCCTCCGGCGCAGGACCAGAAGGTCCTCACCATCGGCGGCGGCAACATCGACTCCAACCCGGACGCGAACCGGCTGACCGACATCATCGACCTCAAGGCCGCGAACCCGACGTACACGGTGGGCCCCCAAATCCCGCAGGGGACCGTCGACTTGGGCAACGGTCCGGTGGCCGAGACCGGCGCCCAGGGCAAGGTGTACGTGTCCGCCGTAGTCCTGCCGGACGGCACGGTGCTGGAGACGGGCGGTGGGCTGCACAACCGCGCGAACCCCGTCTACGAGGCGTCGATCTTCGACCCGGCGACCACGACGTTCGATCCGGTGGCCGCCGATCCCGAGGCGCGCGGCTACCATTCCTCGTCGTTCCTGCTGCCGGACGGCCGGGTGATGTCGACCGGTGACAACCCGGGCAACGGCACCTGGAACCACAACGTGTCGATCTACACACCGCCGTATCTCCTCAAGGGCACGCGTCCGATGATCACTTCGGTGATCGACAACGAGTGGGAGTACGGCGACACCCAGACGATCACCGTCGACCGGCCCATCGCCAAGGCCGAGTTGATCCGCCCAGCGGCGGTCACGCACTCCTCGGACCCGAACCAGCGGTTCGTGGACCTGCCGCTGTCGGTGAACGGCAACACGGTCGACCTGAATGTGACGAGCAACCCCAACCTGGCGCCGCCCGGCTGGTACATGCTCTTCGCGGTCGACGCCAACGGGGTCCCGTCGGTGGCCAAGTGGGTCCATCTGCAAGGCCCTTCGGCGCTGAGCGCCTCGGACGCCTCGGCCCACGTCCACTCCTTCGCGGACTCCCTGGCGGGCAAGGTCACCGAGCCCGGCAAGAAGCGCGCCTCGCAGAAGGTCAGCACGACCATCTCCGGCTGCGACCGCCACTACGGCACGATCAACGTCTGCGTACCGACGGTCTTCCCGGCGGAGGTCAAGAAGTCAACTGCCGCCCGCTGCACCTGGCTTCAGCAGAACGACTACGGCCGCCTGAAGGTCAACGGCAAGGACGATCCGCTGCGGCTCGACCCGAACAGGGACGGGGTGGCCTGCGGGAAGGGTGACGTGAAGAAGAGTTAGCCATCGCCCACGAACTCGGCGAGGGCGCGCGCCTGTTGGGGGTGCGGGCCCTCGCCGGGTTCACAGGTTTCGACAGACGTCCCGGCGATGGCCGACGGACAGCACCCACACGACCAGTTGGCCGTCCTCGACGGTGCACACGACGCGGAAGTCCCCGACGCGCAGGCGCCAGCGGGCGTTGTGCCCCCTGGAGGGCCTTGATGTCGAGGGCCGAGGTGTCGTCCGCGTCGAGGGCCCTCTGCAACTCGGTGAGCCGGTGGAGGATGCGCAGGGCGTCCGGCCGGGGAATCTTGAGCAGGTCTCGCTGGGTGTGCGGCGTGAACAGCCTGACGTACCCCATCGGAATCAGGCGTGGTGGGAGCGGAGCGCGGCGGCCATCTCCTCAACGGAGACGGAGCCGTCGCGCCCCTCGGCCTCGGCTTCGTCCGCCAGCCGGTTCAGCCAGGAATCCTCGGTCTCTTCTTCGAGTTCGCGCAGGCGCCGGTACTCGTCGATGCCGATGACCACCGCCTCCTGCCTGCCGCGCCGGGTGATGATCGTCGGGGTCTCGTCACGGTGGGCGCGGTCGATGACGTCGGCCAGGTGCTTGCGGACGTCGGCCATGGGCTCAATCACCGGCTCACTCATGTCACAGATGTATCAGATGTATATCTCGGCCTACTCGGGAAGCCCGTGCTCCAGCACTTCCATCGTGCGTTCCACCAGCACCGAGAAGTCCTCCCGGTGGCCGTTCTCCGCCCAGTACAGGGACGTCTCCATCAGGCCGCCGACGATCGACATGGCGTAGACCCGTACCTCCAGGCTCTCCGGGTCCCGGCCGGTGCGCTCGGCGATGGCCTGGCAGAGCATGTTGCCGGTGACCGACATGCTCTCCATCATCCGTGAGCGCACCGCCGGGACCTGGACCATCAGATGGGTCCGCAGCCGGGACGTCTCCTCGTCCTCCTTGAGGCCGAACTGGATGGCCTTGCGGATCACGTACCGGAGGGTGACCATCCACGGTTCGTCGGCGGGGCGGGCCCGCAGTTCCTCCATGATGATCGGGTCGAACTCGTCCGTGATGACGATGTCTTCCTTGGTCGGGAAGTAGCGGAAGACGGTCGACGGCGACACCTCGGCGCGCTCGGCGATCTGCTCGATCGTCGTCGCGTCGTACCCCTGTTCCTTGACGAGTGCGTACGTCGCGGTGCGGATCGCCTCGCGGGTCTTGATCTTCTTGCGCTCGCGGAGGCCCAGTTGAGGGCGGTCGGCGGGGCTGAAGGGGGAGGGTGCGGCCGTCATGCTGCTCATTGTCCGGCATCCGCCACAGCGATGGCCACGGCTGCGGTGGTGTCCTCGTCCTCGTTCCCGTCCTCCTTCTTGGTGGGCGCGGCCGGCGTGTTCGGCAGGAACGCCGCGGACAGCAGGGCGGTGACGAGGGCGGCGACGCCGCACACCAGCAGGACCACGCCCATGCCGTGGACGTAGGCGCTGTTCGCGGAGGAGACGAGGTCGGCCGAGCCGGTCTTCTGCGCGACGATGTGCGCCGCTACGACGGACTCCCCGGCCGTGTCGGCCGCCTTCGCGGGCAGGCCGGTGACGTCGAGGCGGTCGCGGAAGGTGCTCGCGAGCAGGCTGCCCAGCAGGGCGATGCCGATCGCGGCGCCGACCTGGCGCATGGTCATGAGGAGCCCGGCACCGCTGCCGGCCCGGTCGCGGGGCAGGGCGCCCAGCGCGCCGTCCATCGCGGGGACGATCGAGGAGCCGAAGCCGAAGCCGGTGATGGACAGCCACAGCGCGGTGAAGCCGTAGCCGGAGTCGACGGTCGTACGGCTGCCGAGCAGGGCGGCGAAGGCCAGGACCACCAGGCCCGCGCAGACCACGGCACGGGAACCGAACTTGTTGACGAGCGGTTGTGCGGCCCGGGCCGCGACGATCAGGCCGCCCATCATGGGCAGCAGCCGGACGCCGGTGCCGAGGGCGTCGTGGCCGAGCACCGCCTGGAGGTACTGCGGCAGCACGAACAGCAGGCCGGACAGGACGAACATCACCAGGGTCGCCGCGATCGAGCTGAAGAGGAAGCCGCGGTGGCGGAGCAGGGTCATGTCGAGCATCGGGCGTTCCATGCGCCGCTCGCGCAGCACGAGCGCGGCGATCAGGATCGCGGATCCGATGAGCATGCCCACGATCAGCGGGTCGCCCCAGCCGCGGCTGGGCGCCTCGATGATCGCGTAGATGAGGGCGCCGAGGCCGGCCGCCGTGAACGCGGTGGAGAGGGTGTCGACCCTGGGCGAGGCGGGGTCGCGGGTCTCGGGCAGCAGGAAGACGCAGGCCGCTATGCCGATCGCGGCCATCGGGATGTTGACCAGGAAGACCGAGCCCCACCAGAAGTGGTTGAGCAGCCAGCCGCCGATGATCGGGCCGAGCGGCAGCCCGAGCGACGAGGCCGCGGAGATGATGCCGACGGCCTTGGTGCGCTCGTCGGGGCCGAACAGCGAGGGCAGCACGGACAGGGCGAGCGGGGTGACCAGGGCCGCGCCGACACCCATCACCGTGCGGGCCGCGATGACCCAGTTGACGTCGCCGGCCAGGGCGCCCGCCACAGAACCGGCGAGGAAGATCCCGAGCCCCACGATCAGCATGCGGCGCCGTCCGAAGCGGTCGCCGAGCAGGCCCGCCGGGAGCATCAGGGCCGCGAAGACGATCACGTACGCGTCCGCCATCCACTGCTGCTGGCCGGTGGTGGCGCCGAGTTGGCCCGCCATCGTGGGCAGGGCGACATTGAGGATCGTCGTGTCGAAGCCGAGCGTGAGCATGCTCGCGACCAGAGCCCCGAGGGCCCACCAGCGGCGCGGGTCACGCCGCACGTCGTTGTGTTGAGTGACAGTAGCCATGAAATGAGAGTAGCTCTCAAAAGATGATTGATGTCAACCGGGATCGACTGTCAAAACATGGCGATCGGGCGACTGGCGGGAAATCGGGCATGAAAAATGGCCACGGCTCGAAAGCCGTGGCCATGAACGAGAGGTGCCTCAGGTGCTACCCGTGCTGGTACGCCACCAGGGAGATCCCGACGTAGTGCACGAGGAAGGCCGCCACTGTGAGGGAGTGGAAGACCTCGTGGAAACCGAACCAGCGCGGTGACGGGTTCGGGCGCTTGATGCCGTAGATCACGCCGCCCGCGCTGTAGAGCAGCCCGCCGACGACCACCAGGACCAAGACGGCGATGCCGCCCGTGCGCATGAAGTCGGGCAGGAAGAAGACGGCCGCCCAGCCCATCGCGATGTAGCAGGGGGTGTAGAGCCAGCGCGGTGCGCCGACCCAGAAGACGCGGAAGGCGATACCGGCCGCCGCCGCGCCCCAGATGCTCCACAGCAGCCATTCGCCCTTGGCGCCCGGCAGCAGCAGCATCGTCAGGGGCGTGTACGTGCCCGCGATGATCAGGAAGATGTTGGCGTGGTCGAGTCTGCGCAGGACACCGTCCATGCGCGGGCTCCAGTCGCCCCGGTGGTACAGCGCGCTGACCCCGAAGAGCAGGCAGGCCGTCAGGGCGAAGATCCCGCAGGCGATACGGGCCCGGGGTGTGTCGGCGAGAGCGGTGAGCACCAGGCCCGAGACGAGGACGGCCGGGAACATGCCCAGGTGCAGCCAGCCGCGCAGCTTCGGTTTGACATGGTCGGGGAGGGAGAGCGCGGAGGGACCGTGGCCGTCTGTCGGCGTGTCCGTGTGCGCGTCGGGGACGGACGCAGTCATGCGCTCAATCGTACCTACGGAACCGTAAGTTACGTATCAGTGTGGCGAGATGAGGGGCCAGAAGTGGCCACTCTCTCATGCGTAGCCGACATCCGGGTACCCGGGGTGAAGCGGTGGTGACGCACGGAAAACATGTCGATGAGTGGCCGATGAGTGGCGATCCTCACGTCGCTCGTCTGTGAGGCCCTCTGGACATATGGGCGGGTGCGTCGGATGATCAAATGAGTGCGGTCGGCACCGGATGAGCGCCAAGATCGACCATCGTGAAGCATCCGGGTCGCGGCCCCCACGGGGCAACCAGGACAAAATCCCTCACCGTAGGAGCAATCGTGGCGCGCGACATCGCGGCTCCCCCTGCCATTCCCACCGAACACAAAGAACTGGTCTCGTGGGTGAACGAGATCGCAGAACTGACGCAACCGGACAGCGTGGTCTGGTGTGACGGATCCGAAGCGGAGTACGAGCGGCTCAGCGAGGAGCTCGTCCAAAAGGGCACCTTCAAGAAGCTCGACCCGATCAAGCGCCCCAACTCGTACTACGCCGCCTCCGACCCGACCGATGTCGCCCGGGTCGAGGACAGGACGTTCATCTGCTCCGAGCAGGAGCAGGACGCGGGCCCCACCAACCACTGGAAGGCGCCCGCCGAGATGCGGGACATCTTCGCGGGAGAAAAGGGCATCTTCCGCGGCTCCATGAAGGGCCGGACGATGTACGTCGTCCCGTTCTGCATGGGCCCCCTCGGTTCGGACCTCTCCGCGATCGGCGTCGAGATCACCGACTCCGCCTACGTCGCCGTCTCCATGCGCACCATGACCCGCATGGGGCAGCCCGTCCTCGACGAACTCGGTACCGACGGATTCTTCGTGCGTGCTGTGCACACGCTCGGAGCGCCGCTGGCCGAGGGCGAGGCGGACGTGCCGTGGCCGTGCAACTCCACCAAGTACATCTCGCACTTCCCCGAGAGCCGCGAGATCTGGTCCTACGGCTCCGGCTACGGCGGCAACGCGCTGCTGGGCAAGAAGTGCTACGCCCTGCGCATCGCCTCCGTGATGGCGCGGGACGAGGGCTGGCTCGCCGAGCACATGCTCATCCTCAAACTCACCCCGCCGCAGGGGGAGTCGAAGTACGTCGCCGCCGCTTTCCCGAGCGCCTGCGGCAAGACCAACCTCGCGATGCTGGAGCCCACCATCTCCGGCTGGACCGTCGAGACGATCGGTGACGACATCGCCTGGATGCGGTTCGGGGAGGACGGCCGGCTCTACGCGATCAACCCCGAGGCCGGTTTCTTCGGCGTCGCGCCCGGCACCGGCGAGCACACCAACGCCAACGCGATGAAGACGCTGTGGGGCAACTCCGTCTTCACCAACGTGGCGTTGACCGACGACAACGACATCTGGTGGGAGGGGATGACGGAGGAGACTCCGGCCCACCTCACGGACTGGAAGGGCAACTCCTGGACGCCGGAGTCCACTTCGCCCGCCGCCCACCCCAACGCCCGCTTCACGGTGCCCGCTTCGCAGTGCCCGATCATCGCGCCCGAGTGGGAGGACCCCAAGGGCGTGCCGATCTCGGCGATCCTGTTCGGCGGCCGGCGCGCGTCCGCCGTACCGCTGGTGACGGAGTCCTTCGACTGGAACCACGGCGTCTTCCTCGGCGCCAACGTGGCCTCCGAGAAGACCGCCGCCGCCGAGGGCAAGGTCGGCGAGCTGCGCCGCGACCCCTTCGCCATGCTGCCGTTCTGCGGCTACAACATGGGTGACTACATGGGCCATTGGGTCGATGTGGCCAAGGGCCGGGACCAGGCGACGCTCCCGAAGATCTACTACGTGAACTGGTTCCGCAAGAACGACGCGGGCAAGTTCGTGTGGCCAGGCTTCGGCGAGAACAGCCGTGTCCTGAAGTGGATCGTGGAGCGCCTCGACGGCCGCGCCGAGGGTGTCGAGACCCCGATCGGCGTGCTGCCGGCCAAGGGCGCCCTCGACACCAAGGGGCTCCAACTCTCCGAGTCCGACCTGGACTTCCTGCTCACCGTCGACAAGGACGTGTGGCGCGAGGAGGCCGCCCTGGTCCCCGACCACCTCAACACCTTCGGCGACCACACACCGAAGGAACTGTGGGACGAGTACCGCGCGCTGGTGGAGCGCCTGGGTTAGGAACCCGACGAAAACTCCGCGGCCGGCCGCCGATTGTGCCCTGACCAGCAATGTCGTCACAGGCCGGCCGCGGTGGCAGTACACCGGGCAGGGCCCCGCACAACGGCGTGCGGGGCCCTGCCCGGTGCTCATACACCACAGAGGCGCTACGGCGTGGTCCTGGCCGCCATTTCGCGCATCTCCCCTGCCCAAGGCGGGATTTCGGGGGACACTCGGGACAACCTGCAACGAACCCCGAAGTGAGGTGAGCGGGGTGCGCACACCGGTCAGCGATCCCCTGAGCGTGGGGCCGTACCGGATCACCGGGCGGCTCGGCTCCGGCGGGATGGGATGGGTGTATCTCGGCCGTTCGCCGGCCGGCCGTGAGGTGGCGGTGAAGGTCGTACGGCCCGAATTGGCCGCGGAGAGCGAGTTCCGCGAGCGCTTCGCCCGCGAGGTCGCCGCCGCCCGGCTGGTCAGCGGCGCCTACACGGCGGCCGTCGTCGACGCGGACACCGAGGCCGAACTCCCTTGGCTGGCAACGATGTACGTGCCCGGGCCCTCCCTCGCCGAGGCCGTCAGATCGGACGGTCCGCTGCCCGAGGCGCAGGTCCGCAGGCTCGGCGCGTTCCTCGTCGAGGCCTTGCAGGCGATCCACGCGGCCAACCTGGTCCACCGCGACCTCAAGCCGGCCAACGTGCTGCTCGCCTCCGACGGCCCCCGCGTCATCGACTTCGGCATCTCCCGCGTCGAGGGCGCCCCGAGCCTCACCCAGGCCGGGATCGTGGTGGGCACCCCGCCGTTCATGTCGCCGGAGCAGATGACGGCGGCGCCGATCGGCCCGCCCAGCGATGTGTTCTCCCTCGGCGGTGTCCTGGTGTACGCGCTGACCGGCCGCCCGCCGTTCGGCGCGGGGGAGGCGGTGAGCCTGCGGGTCGTGCACCGCGAACCCGAACTGGACGGCGTACCACCGGGGATACGGCCGCTGCTCGCGCGGTGTCTGGCCAAGCGGCCCGAGGACCGGCCCCGACTGGACGTCCTGCTGGGCGAGTTGCTGGCGCAGCCGCGCCCCGCGACCTGGCCGCCGCCCGCCGTGGCCCGCACGATCGAGGTCCGCCGCAGCGAGCTGGCGGCCCGGCGCGGGGGCGGCACCAGCCTGCCGGTGCCGTCCTGTCTGCTGCTGCACGCGCAGGCCCTGCTGGACGCGGGCCTCACCGACGACATGATCACGGGGGCGGTGGCCCGTGGCGACGCCTGAGGCCTCCCTCCCGCCCGGCCGGGACTACGACATCGGTTCGTCCTGGCGGCAGTTGACGCACAACTGGGGCGCCCGCCGGAATTACCACGTCGAGAGCGATGTCGATTCCGTCTCCCTGCAATTCGATCTAGAGGCGTCGGGGCGCACCCTCACCGTGCGTTTCATGACCACGAAAAGACTCCTCGTCGCCTTTGTCACCGACGGTCATTCTCTGCGCAAGGATCAATTGGCGATCGCCGCCGCCGCGTCGAACGCGTGGAACACCGAACAGCTGAATCCCATGCTCTCGGTGTGGGACGTGCGCGGACCGGGACCGTGCCTCGCCGGGGTCTGCGACCTCCCGCTGACCTGCCGGATCAGCCAGGCCGATTTCGATGTTCTGGCCAGTGATTGGGTGGAACGGGCGCGACAGATGTTCACCCGTTGTCATCAGGTTTTCCAGCTGTAGAAGTGAATTGAGCATTCTCAGTCAACCCCTTTCGGCCACCGGCCTGTTGCCTCCACTATGGGCGCCAACGGGGGGTCGTCATGAGACGTACGTTCTTCACTGCCTTGCTGCTCGGCCTGTTGGCCGCCGTGATTCCCGCGGTGCCCGCGAGCGCCGCGGGTCCGCCCTGCGACAAGGACTTTCCGGCGCGCCTGAGTTGCTGGACGGACGCGCTCGGCGACGGCACCGTCGTCACCACGGTCACCCTGAACAAGCCCCTCGACTTCGACGGCAGTCAGCGGGACCGGAAGACCGCCGTCGGCCGGAACCTCAAGAACCTTCAGGTGCAGATCCCTTCGGGCGTCCACACCGGCCAGGGCGGCGCCGTCCTGCTGGTCCTGGCCGGCCACCGGCTCGTCGACCCGGACGCGCGGATCGACCGGCTGAGCACCAAGACGCTGAACGACCTCGGCCCCTGCAACGACGTGTGCAAGGCGCTCCGGCAGTCCTCGCTCACCGGCCGTCAACTGATCGACAAACAGGTGGGTGTCGCCGACCTCGGCACCCACACCTTCACCGTGGGAGAACGTGAGTCCACCGACTACCGGCGCCTCCTGCTCGTCGCCCTGACCGCCGTACTCCTCCTCCTGCTCCTCGTCCTCCTCCTGGCGGTCCGCCGCTCCCGCGCCACGGCCGCGGCGGGCGCCGGCGCACTGTCCGCCGACATCGACCCGGAGGGACCCGAGGAGGCCACCACCAGACTGCGGCCCGTCCCGCCCGCACCGGCCCCTTCCTCCTACGGCCGCCGGGTCGGCCCGCGCACCGGCCCGTCCCGAACAGCCGTCGTGCGTACGGCACTTCGCCCGCAGGGCTACGTCGAACTCGATCACGCCCTGTACCGCGCGGTGTGGGCCGAACCGGACCGGACGCCGCCCGTGCCCGGCGCGTACGTCGAGGTCACCGACGCCCACGAACCCGACTCCGACGTCCTGTACGCCTTCCCGCCCGCCGCCCGGCATCACGCCCGCGGCAGCTCGTGACCCCCGTACCGCCCGGTCGACCAGGAGACGCCATGCACAGCGAATATCCGCCCACGATGCCGGCGGAGTACGCCGACATCGAGTTCGAGAACAACGCGCAACGGCTGCCGTTGGTGTTGTGCCTCGACACCTCGAGTTCCATGGCGGGGGCGCCGATTCAGACCCTCAACGACGCGCTCGCCGAGTGGACCCGGGAACTCCACGACGACGTCGCCCTCAGCTACAGCGTCGAGGTCGCCGTGATCACCTTCGGCGGCCGGGGCGTCGGCGCCTGGCGCGGGCCCCAACTCCTCGACCCACGCGCCCCGGTGAGCCCCTTCGTGCCCGCGCACGCCTTCCAGGCACCCCGGTTCAGCGCGTCCGGCGTCACCCTGATGACGGAGGCGCTGGAGCTGGCCATGCACGTCGTCGCCGCCCGCAAGGCGGAGCTGCGCGCCTCCGGACTCCAGTACTACCGCCCGCAGATCTGCCTGGTCACCGACGGCCTCCCCACCGACAGCACCGGTCACATGACCGACTCCTGGCACCGGCTGATCCCCGTCCTCGCCGAGCAGCAACAGGCCCGCCGCTTCCGGCTCTACGCGATCGGCGTCGGCGGCATCACGGACCGCGGCGAGCAGGTGTTGCAGGCGTTCGCGCCGAAGTTCAACGCGCGCATCCAGGGCTTCCCGTTCCGCGAGCTGCTGCAGATGATGTCGGCCAGCGCGAACGCCGAGCAGAAGGGCGCGGGCGACGAGGTCTTCGAGAAGATCTTCAGCCAGTTCAAGACACAGCGCCCGGCCTGGGAGAGCTGAGCGGTGGCCGACTCGCCCTGGCGCATCCACGGCCTGAGCGTCGAGGGCTACCGGCACCGCCGTACCGGCACGCCCTGCCAGGACGCCTGCACCTACACGGCGTCCGCGTCCGTGTCCGTCCTCGCCGTCGCGGACGGCGCGGGCAGCCGCCCGCACTCCGACCAAGGAGCCCTGCACGCCGTCGAGTTGGCGGCCGAGCACTTCCGCCGCCGGGCGGCCGCCGCGTCCGGCTGCCCGCCGGGCGAGGAAGTCCACGACCTCCTCGCGGACGCCTTCCACGACGTCAGCAAGATCTTCCTGGACACCTACGGCAGCACGGCCCCCGACTACGCCACGACCCTCACCGTCGTGGTCCTCACCCCCGGCTGGCTGGGCCATCTCAGCGTCGGCGACGGCTTCGTCGTCGTACGCGCCGGAACGGAGGACGGGGAACGGCAGTTCCACCTCCTCCCGCAGCCGCCCGCCGTCAGCGAGTACAGCAACGAGACCGTCTTCCTCACCTCACCCGACGCACCCCGCCGCCTGCGCACCGACTGCGTGGCGGACCCGCGCGTCGACGGCGTGCTGCTCTCCACCGACGGCCTCGCGCAGGCCGCGCTGTCGCTCTCCGGCGGCGGCCCGCCCCAGCCCAACACCTCTTTCGTGGAAGCCGTGTTCCGCTCCCTCGACACCCCGGGACCGGTGACCGACAGCGCGCACGAGAGCCTCGCCGCCCTCCTCAGGTCGGACCGGCTGACCAGCCTCAACGCCGACGACAAGACCCTGCTGCGGGCCGTGCGCGCGGTGACCCCGTGAGCGGCCGCACGGTCTACCTGGACGGCAAGCCCGTCACGCTCGCCGAACTCCCGCTCAAGGGCGGCGGACAGGCGGCCGTCTTCCCCGTCGAGGGGGACGACACCATCGTCGTCAAGCTCTACCGCGACCGCCCCGGCCCCGACCTGGAACGCCGCCTGGCCCGCATGCTGACCATGTCACCCCTGGCCACCCGCCCCACCGACGCCAACCAGCCACCCGAACTCGCCTGGCCCACCGCCATCGCCCGCGGCCCCGACGACACCTTCCTCGGCTACGCCATGCGCCGCTTCGGCGAACCCCAGCATGTCCAACTGGTGGGCCTGTTCACCCGCGCCCAGCGCCTGCGCCTCTTCGGCGACCGCGCGGACTGGCGCTTCCTGCTCGGCGTCGCCTGGAACCTCGCCTTCATGACCGCCCGCATGCACTACGACCAACTCGTCATCGGCGACTTCTCCAGCAGCAACGTCGTCGTCGACGCCAACGGCTTCGTCACGTTCCTCGACTGCGACTCCATCGCCTTCACCGACCCGGTCACTGGCGAGCCCTTCCCGTGTCTGATGCACACCACCGACTACTCCTCACCGGAACGCCAGTCGGGCGCCGCGGCCACCGAGGAGAGCGACAACTTCGCGCTGGCGGTGCTGATCTACCAACTCCTCACGGCAGGCAATCACCCCTTCGGGGGCGTCCCGCACGACAGCACCCCCGAGTCCACGGTCAAGGACAACATCGCCGCGAGCGTCTCCTACGTCGTCCGCCCCGAGTCGGTCGTCATCCCACGCGGCACCGTCGACCCCTCGGTCCTGCCGCCGGGCCTCCTCACCCTGGCCCACACGGCCTTCGGCGCGGGCGTTCACGCACCGTCCGCCCGCCCCACCCCGGAAGTCTGGCTACGCGCCCTCGACCAGGAGCGTTCGCGCGTCCAGGTCTGCCAGGGCCGCCCCCTGCACGCCTACGGCTCCCACCTCCCGACCTGCCCGTGGTGCACGAGGGCCGCGGTGACCGGACACGACGTGTTCAACCTGCCGGTACGGCCGCCCGTGCCGGTACCGCCACCGCCGGGGGACGCGCAGAGCCAACGGTTCGGCCCCCTGAAGGTGGTGGGCGTACTGTTCGCGCTCGTCCTGGTGCTCATCGTGCTGGGCGCTCTGAGCAACCGTTGACCCAGGTCAGGTGGAGCGCCCCCGGTCCTCCAGATACCGCGTGTGCGACTCCTGCCGCCGCGCCTCCACCTCACGCAGGCTCGTCGCCAACCCCTGCGCCTCTTCCCGAAGCACCGTCAACTGCCGCTCCAGATGGCGTTCCGGAGGCTCGGTACCCGGCGCCACCACCGCGTCCGTACGAACGTGTCGACCGCCTCCGGTACGTCCTGCCGGATCGCCCGCGACAGGATGTGCACGCCCTCCGGATCCTGTGCGAGGTCGTGGGTGACCTGCGGATCCAGGAGCCCGGCGAGGAGTTGGGTCAGCTCGGTGAGCCGGCCCGCGGCGGCCGGGGGAAGCTCGACACCGGTGAGATAGCCGCCGAGCTTCTCGAAGTCGTCGCGCAGTTCCTCCAGTTGGGCACAGGCCGACGACCACGACCGGCCAGTACGGCCCCGCCGCACCCACGAACGTCAGCACCAGCCCGACGAGCCCGCACGCGCTGCCGGTGAGGTTCTTGCGGGACTCCAAGTAGCCCAGGAACTTACTGGGGGATCTTGCAGGAAGCTCTCGGCGTTCACGCCGGGATGAAACGCTTCTCGAGACCGCTCTGACGCGCAATCTCAGAGCGGATGTTTCTGTGGTCGATGTACTGGCGGACGATCGCCAACGGTGCTCCGCCGCAGGAGACGTCCTTGAGGCTGTTGACCAGCTTGGAGACGGCCACCTTGGGCGGGTAGTTGATCAGGAGGCGGACGTGATCGAGTTCGCCGTTGAACTCCTTCAGCTCCGCCTCAAAGCGTTGGCACACCTTGCGCATGATTTCTTCGCAGCACGCGAGCATCTCGTCGTCGAAGTCTCCGCGCCGGTACTTCGTCACAAAGACCAAGTGCGCATGCGTTGCCGAAACAGCCTTTCTGCCTAGCCTTTGTCGTTCTGTGGATCAATGAGATCAACTGTTTTAGGCTCTCGGTTGTGCAGCTCCGCATAACTACCGGGCTCGAGTGGTGTGGAACGGCTGCCTGCGTGACCGGAAGGAAGCGCACGCAGTGGGGCTGCCGTATGTGAAGTCGGCGGAGTTGTCCGGCTTCGCATCACTCAGGCCAAGCGGACCGAGGAACGCGCCTGGCTCGCCGATGTGTCAGCGGTTGTGCTGCAACAGTCACTTCGAGACCTGGACACCGCCTACAAGAACTTCTTCGATTCGGTCAACGGCGAGCGTCAGGGCCGGAAGGCCGGGCCGCCCCGGTTCAAGTCGAAGAAAGACACCCGTCAGTCGATCCGGCTCAACACCAATGCCTTCTGCCTTCAGGGGAACGGCACGGTTTATGTGGCCAAGGTCGGCAAGCTGAAGGTCAAGTGGTGCCGGTCCCGGATCAACACGGGCGCGGCTATACCGTAAGGGGCGCGGGGAACTGCGCGACAAGCCACGACGTACCCGCAGCCGCAGAAGAAAGCTGAACCCCTACGGCGAATAGGCACCGCAGCTCAGGCGACCGCAGTCACCGCATGCGCATCCATCCGCTCGGCAGACAAAATCGCCGCAGCCGTATCCGCCCGAGAAGCCGCAACAACCAACGCCCGCCCGGCAAGCGCGTGAGCCCTCAGATGCAGGGCATCCAAACGCGCCGTAGAAGAGGCCGCGGCCGCCCGGCTGGGCGAGGCACCACCACGCAACCGACCAAGCTGCGCGGCAATCCGCTCGGCAGCAACATCCAGCTCGTCGGACGGCTCCAACGCCCGCAACTCATCAGTCACCGCAAGCAGCGCGGCAAGGTGCCCCGCAAGCTGAATATCCAGTTCCTCCTCACGCGACCGATGGGGAAAGTCGGAGGAAGGGCGGGCCACCGTGGCGTGGACCGACTTCGTGCGGATCGGTTCGTACATGGCATGGTCTCCTGTGCTCAGACAGGAAACCATCCTAGCTTAGATCTCGTCTAAAGTTGTGCTGGCCGAAAAATTGGCCGGAAGAAACACCAAGAAAACCGGCCCGTGAGGTTTACGGCTGGCTGTACCCGTCCAGGAAGTTCCCGATCCGGGTCACCGCGTCCCGCAGATCCCCGACCGACGGCAGCGTCACGACCCGGAAGTGGTCGGGCTCGGACCAGTTGAACCCGGTGCCGTGGACGACCATGATCTTCTCCTGGCGCAGCAGGTCGAGCACCATCTGCCGGTCGTCCTTGACCTTGAAGACCTGGGGATCCAGCCGCGGGAACAGATACAGCGCGCCCTTCGGCTTGACGCAGGTCACGCCGGGGATCTGGGTCAACAGCTCGTACGCGACATCCCGCTGCTCCTTCAGTCGCCCGCCCGGAAGCACCAGGTCGTTGATGGTCTGCCGCCCGCTGAGCGCGGCGACGACCCCGTGCTGTCCGGGCATGTTCGCGCAGAGCCGCATGTTGGCCAGGATCGTCAGACCCTCGATGTAGGAGTCGGCGTGCGCGCGCGGCCCGGAGATCGACATCCAGCCCACGCGGTACCCGGCCACCCGGTACGCCTTCGACATCCCGTTGAAGGTGAGGGTCAGCAGGTCCGGAGCGACCTTCGAGGTCGGGGTGTGCGTGGCGCCGTCGTAGAGGATCTTGTCGTAGATCTCGTCGGAGCAGACGAGCAGGTTGTGGCGGCGGGCGATGTCGGTGAGGCCCCTGATCATCTCCTCGTCGTACACGGCCCCCGTCGGGTTGTTGGGGTTGATGATGACGATCGCCTTGGTGCGGTCGCTGACCTTCCGCTCCACGTCGGCGAGGTCGGGCATCCAGTCGGACTGCTCGTCGCAGCGGTAGTGGACGGCGGTCCCGCCGGAGAGCGAGACGGCGGCGGTCCACAGGGGGTAGTCCGGCGACGGTACGAGGACCTCGTCGCCGTCGTCGAGAAGCCCCTGCATCGCCATGACGATCAGCTCGGAGACGCCGTTGCCGATGAAGACGTGTTCTACGTCCGTCTCGATGCCGAGGGTCTGGTTGTGCATGACGACCGCGCGGCGGGCGGCCAGCAGCCCCTTCGCGTCGCCGTACCCGTGCGCCGACGACACGTTCCGGAGGATGTCCTCCAGGATCTCGGGCGGACACTCGAACCCGAACGCGGCCGGATTCCCGGTGTTCAGCTTCAGGATGCGGTGGCCTGCCGCCTCCAGACGCATCGCCTCTTCGAGAACCGGGCCCCGGATCTCGTAACAGACGTTGGAGAGCTTGGTCGACTGGATCACCTGCATGTCGGTGAGCTTACGGCGGGGTAACGAGACTTGGCTCGTGCTTTCCGCCACATGAGACGCGTCGCGAACGGCCGGAAACCGCTCCTTGCTCCCTCCCCCCTCAACGATCACAATGCCCATGACAAAAAGACGGCGGCCGGAAGATCTCCGGTCGCCTCGTCATAAGAGGGGACCCCCACATGAACAAGCCTCTCCTTGCCGCGCTCTCCACTCTGGCCATAGCCGGGGCGGGCGTGGCACCCGCGGTCGCCGCACCCCAGGTGG
>NZ_JBHXME010000124.1:22622-33317 GCF_042721125.1 Streptomyces sp. NPDC058469 | reverse complement strand
GGTCCGTCCGGGTTTTGTGCACGACACCCATACGGGCCCGACGGGGGGTGGGGGGGCGCAGCCCCCAGGGTCACCGCCACACCCCCGGAGGGTTCCGTAGTCTTCCGGGGTGAGCAACAACAGCCAGTTCAGCTTCGGCGCGGCCACCGGCATCGGATCCCTCCCCGGCGGCGACGCCCGCGAGGCCGCCCGGACCGCGACCGGCGCCTTCGAAGACTTCCCGTTCCTGCCCGAACTGCCCGCCCGAGGACCCGGCGCGGACATGATCGGCCGGACCGCAGGGCTGCTCGTCGAGGTGTACGCGCGCGTGGAGCCCAGCGGTTGGCGGATCGGGGACCGGCCGGGGCGGGACACGAAGCGGGCGTGGGCGTGGCTGGGGGAGGACCTCGACGCCCTGGAGGAGTTCACCCAGGGGTACGAGGGACCGCTCAAGGTGCAGGCCGTGGGCCCCTGGACCCTCGCCGCCAGTCTGGAGTTGAGGAACGGTGAGTCCGTGCTCTCCGACCTCGGAGCCGGCCGGGACCTCGCGGGCTCGCTCGCCGAGGGGCTGCGCAATCACCTCGCCGACGTCCAACGCCGCGTCCCCGGCGCCCAGATCGTGCTGCAGCTCGACGAACCGTCCCTCATGGCCGTCCTGCGCGGACACGTCAGGTCCGCCAGCGGCTACCGCACCCACCGGGCCGTCGACCGTCAACTCGTCGAGGACACGCTCCGCGAGGTCGTCGGGGTGCACGAGAACGGCCCGGTCGTCGTCCACTCCTGCGCACCGGACGTGCCGTTCGCCCTGCTGCGCCGGGCGGGCGCCGCGGCCGTCTCCTTCGACTTCTCCCTCCTCACCGAGCGTGACGACGACGTGATCGGCGAGGCGGTCGAGGCCGGCACCCGGCTCTTCGCCGGTGTCGTGCCGGGCACGGACACCGCGTTGTCGGACCCTGCCGGTAGCGTCATGGGTGTCAGGACGCTGTGGCGCAGGCTGGGGCTGCGACCGGGACTTCTCGCGGAGGCGGTCACGATCACCCCGTCGTGCGGACTCGCGGGGGCTTCTCCCGAGTACGCGCGCCATGCCCTCGCCCACTGCGTCCGGGCGGCGAGATCCCTCGCGGACAACCCTGAGTGACGGAAGGACAACACGGTGGCCGGCGACAGGCAAGCGGAGACGACGGTGCCCGCAGAGGCACGGGAGAAGCACGCGCAGCTCGCTGAGCAGATCGAGGAGCACCGCTTCCGGTACTACGTGAACGACGCCCCGGTCGTCAGCGACGCGGAGTTCGACCAACTCCTGCGCGCGTTGGAGGCGTTGGAGGAGGAGCATCCCGAGCTGCGCACGCCCGACTCCCCGACCCAGAAGGTCGCGGGGGCGTACGCGACGGAGTTCACCTCCGTCGTCCACCACTCGCGCATGCTCTCCCTGGACAACGCCTTCGACGACCTGGAGCTGGCGGCCTGGGCCGAGCGCGTCCACAAGGACGTCGGCGCCTCCGACCACCACTTCCTGTGCGAGCTGAAGGTCGACGGCCTCGCCGTCAACCTGACGTATGAGCACGGCCGTCTCACGCGCGCGGCGACCCGCGGTGACGGTCGTACGGGCGAGGACATCACGCCCAACGTCCGCACGATCGAGGAGATCCCGGACCGCCTGACCGGCGACCGCGTGCCCGACCTCGTGGAGATCCGCGGCGAGGTCTACTTCCCGATGGAGAAGTTCGAGGAGCTGAACGCCCGTCTGGTCGAGGCAGGCGACAAGCCCTTCGCCAACCCCCGTAACGCGGCGGCCGGTTCACTGCGCCAGAAGGACCCGCGCGTCACCGCCACCCGCCCCCTGCACATGGTCGTCCACGGCATCGGCGCCCTGGAGGGCTTCGACGCCCTCACCCGCCTCTCCGAGGCCTACGAACTGCTCAAGACCTGGGGCCTGCCCACCTCTCCGCACAACAAGGTGGTCGACGACCTCGACGGCGTACGGGAGTTCATCAGGTACTACGGCGAGAACCGCCACTCCGTGGCGCACGAGATCGACGGCGTGGTCGTCAAGCTCGACGAGATCCCCCTCCAGGGACGGCTCGGCTCCACCTCCCGCGCCCCGCGCTGGGCGATCGCGTGGAAGTACGCGCCCGAGGAGGTCAACACCAAGCTCGTCAACATCCGCGTGGGCGTGGGCCGCACGGGCCGGGTCACGCCGTACGCCCAGGTCGAGCCGGTGACGGTGGCCGGCTCGGAGGTCGAGTTCGCGACGCTGCACAACCAGGAGGTCGTCAAGGCCAAGGGCGTCCTCATCGGCGACACGGTGGTGCTGCGCAAGGCCGGTGACGTGATCCCGGAGATCCTCGGCCCGGTCGCCGACCTGCGCGACGGCAGCGAGCGGGAGTTCGTGATGCCGGCCGAGTGCCCCGAGTGCGGTACGCCGCTGCGGCCGATGAAGGAGGGCGACATCGACCTGCGGTGCCCCAACGCCCGTGCCTGCCCTGCCCAGTTGAGGGAGCGGCTCTTCTACCTCGCGGGCCGCAAGGCGCTCGACATCGACCACTTCGGTTACGTCTCGGCCGCGGCCCTCACCAAGCCGCTGGAGCCAGCGGACCCGCCGCTGGCCGACGAGGGCGACCTGTTCGACCTCACCATCGAGCAGCTGCTGCCCATCAAGGCGTACGTCCTCGACCAGAACAGCGGGCTGCCCAAGCGGGACCCGAAGACCGGCGAGGAGAAGATCGTCACGGTCTTCGCCAACCAGCAGGGCGAGCCCAAGAAGAACGCGCTCGCGATGCTGGAGACCATCGCCGCGGCCAAGGACCGTCCGCTCGCCCGCATCCTCACCGGCCTGTCGATCCGTCATGTCGGCCCGGTCGCGGCCGAGGCGCTGGCCCGCGAGTTCCGTTCGATCGAGCGCATCGAGCAGGCCACCGAGAAGGAGTTGGCGGACACCGACGGCGTCGGCGAGATCATCGCCGCCTCGCTCAAGGAGTGGTTCGCCGAGGACTGGCACCAGGAGATCCTCCGCAAGTGGCGGGCCGCCGGGGTCCGGATGGAAGAAGAGGGTTCCGCCGAGGACCAGGGGCCGCGCCCGCTGGAGGGGCTGACCGTGGTCGTGACCGGCACACTCGAACACTTCACGAGGGACGGGGCGAAGGACGCCCTGCAGAGCCGGGGAGCGAAAGTGACCGGTTCTGTTTCGAAGAAGACGTCTTTCGTTGTCGTAGGTGACAATCCTGGTTCGAAGTACGACAAGGCGATGCAGGTCAAGGTGCCTGTTCTGAACGAGGACGGCTTCACCGTCCTGTTGGAACAGGGACCCGAGGCGGCCGCCGAAGTCGCGCTTCCGGTCGAGGAGTAGCGAGGAGCAGCGGTTGAAGGCCACCCGATCGGCGCATACCAGATGCATACGGGTGGCAGGGTCGCATTCGGGCAACCGTCTACGACCGCTGCCCGTGGAAGCCTTCTGCGGCCTACTGTTGAGGTGTGCGCCTGCCGTGCCCAGCTGCGGTTGGGGCAACCCCCTGCTCTTGGTGAGCAGGGGGAGGGGTTTTCCAAACGCGGTGCCGTTGACGGAAGTCGGGCATCGGACCGCGTGGCGTGGGCACCGCCGGCTGTGAGAGGGACGGGAATGGAACCGACCGAGAGCGCCCCCCCGGACTCACTGCTGCGCCGGCTCACCGGCGCCTGGCGGGGGAGTCGTTGGGGAGCGCGACCCGTGGAGCGTCCGGGCGCACAGCCGCGCGCCACCGGACAGTACTCCACACCGGACGCCCGTCACTCAGCGCCGCTCTCCGCCAACCCCGGCTCAGGACTGTCGGGCGGCGACGGCGAACACCATCTGACCTGGCTCGCTCTGCCCACGGCGGTCGTGGTCGCGGCCTGGTTCGTCCTCGGTGCCGGTTTCTTCCGGGCGTTCACCGGCGACCACGCGCTCTTCCCGTCCGGCACGGTCGGCTGGTCGCTGGCCGTCCTGACCGGCATCATCGTCGGCCACCTCGTCGCGCTCGGCCGCGCCCGCTGGTGGGGCGGCACCGGCTCGGGCGCCGCCCTCACCCTCGGCGTCCTGCTGCTCTACGGCTGGGTCGCCGCCGGCATGGTCAGCCTCACCGTCGTCGTCCTGGTCGGCATAGCCCGCCGCAACCGCTGGCGCCAGGGCGTGCTGCACGGCGCGGTGGACATCCTCGGCATAGCCGCCGGCGCACTCCTGCTGGGCGCGTTCGGCCGGGTGCCGTCGGTCGAGACGCCCTGGAACCCGGACACCTGGACCGTCTACACCGCCCCCGAGGTGGTGCTGGTCGCCGTCGCGTACCTTGCCGTGACCCGCACCCTGCTCTGGTATCTGCACGCCCCGCACCACGGCGGACTGCCCACCGTCGCCCGCACCGCCCTGCACAGACAGGGGCTGGTAGCCGTAGCCCTGCTCGGCATCGCACCACTCATCTGCGTGGTCGGCGTGGCCCAGCCGGTCCTGCTGCCCCTGTTCTCGATCCCGCTCATCGCCCTCGACTCCACCCTGTGGATGGCCCGGGCCAGGGCCGAGGAACAACTGCGCGACCCGCTGACCGGGCTGCCCAACCGGCAGTGGCTCCTGGAGCGCATCTGGACCGCCCTGGACGACGCCGAGCGCATCGGCGCCAAGGCCGCGCTCATGCTGATCGACCTCGACCGGTTCCGATCGGTCAATGACACTTTGGGTCACCTGGCCGGTGACCGGCTGCTGTTGCAGATAGCCGACCGGCTGCGGGTGGCGCTGCCGCGCGGGGCGGAGGCCGCGCGGCTCGGCGGTGACGAGTTCGCCGTTCTGCTGCCCGTCGCCGATTCCACGACGTCGGCGACCCGGGTCGCCCGCAATCTCGTCGTGGCGCTCAGCTCCCCGCTCGACCTCGACGGACTCACCCTCGTCCTGGAGGCCAGTGCGGGTGTCGCCGTCTTCCCCGACCACGCCCTCGACGCCGAGGGACTGCTGCGCCGGGCGGACGTCGCGATGTACCAGGCGAAGCGGGACCGTACGGGCGTCGAGGTCTACGAGTCCAAGCGGGACTCCAACACCCCGGACCGGCTCGGCCTGTTGGGCGATCTGCGCCGCGCCCTCGACGCGCACGAGGTGCAGGTGCACTACCAGCCCAAGGTCCGCTTCGACGGCCAGGTCGCCGGCCTGGAGGCGCTGGTGCGGTGGGTGCACCCGGAGCGCGGGAAGGTACCGCCGGACGAGTTCATAGCGATCGCCGAGTCCTCCGGGCTGATGCCCCACCTGACGGAGTACGTGCTGGACACGGCCCTCGCCCAGGTCGCCAGATGGCGCGCCCAGGGCCTGTTCGTACCGGTCGCGGTGAACGTCTCCCCGCGCGATGTGCACACCCCCGGCTTCGCGGGCTCGGTCGCCGCGCGCCTCGCCCGCCATGGCGTCCCGCCGGGCTCGCTCCAACTGGAGATCACGGAACACGTCCTCCTGGAGGACCCCCAGCGCGCCGCCGACACCCTCAACGGGCTGACCGGCCACGGCGTGAAGATGTCCCTGGACGACTTCGGCACGGGGTATTCGTCCCTGGTGCATCTACGGCGGCTGCCGGTCAGCGAGTTGAAGATCGACCGGTCGTTCGTGGCGCGGCTCGCGGTGGACACGGAGGACGCGGAGATCGTGCGGTGCACCGTTGATCTCGCGCATTCCCTGGGGCTGCTCGTCGTGGCTGAGGGGGTTGAGGACGACGAGACGTGGGAGCGGTTGCGGGATCTGGGGTGTGATGCCGTGCAGGGGTGGCTTGTCGCTGCGGCTATGCCTCCGGAGGACATGACGGCTTGGTTGCGGGCGCGGGGGTCTCGGGGGTGGCAGCGGCCACGCGCTGCGCTGCCTGCCGCGGCTGCGGATGATCCGGGGCGGATCGGCTGATTGGCTCCGCCTATTGGGGTGGCGGCTTCTGTTCGTTCGCGGCTGCGGCGCCGTCGTGGCTGGTCGCGCAGCTCCCCGCGCCCCTTAGGTGTCTCACCGCAACCCTGTTGTGAAGTGGGCGATCAGTAGCGCCAGGCGTTGGTCGTGGGCCTCCTCCGGCAGGCGGCCGCTGCGCATCAAGGTGACCAGGCCGTGCAGGCCCGCCCAGTACGTCTCCGTCAGAAGGCCGGGGTCGTCGCCCTTGGCCGCGATCGGCTCGACGGCCTGGAACAGTTCGCCGAAAGCCTCCTGCAGGGCCGGCGGTGCCTCCGGGGTGGCGAACGGCAGGTCGACCGTGTGCGTGAACATCACGTCGTAGAGCGCGGGGCGGCGGCGTGCGAACGACGTGTAGGTCTCGCCCACCGCGGTCAGTGCCGCGCGTGCGCCCTTCGCCGCTGTGCGGGCCGTGCGCATCTCGGCCGCGAACTCCTCGCAGCCCTGCACCGCGACCGCCGCCATGATGGCGCCCTTGTCCTTGAAGTGGCTGTAGAGCACGGGCTGGCTGTACTCGATCTCGGCTGCCAGCCGGCGGGTCGTCACCGCGTCCCAGCCCTCCGTCTCGGCCAGTTCCCGCGCGGCCGAGACGATCAGCCGCTCCCGCTCCGCCCGTTCGCGCTCCCGGCGCGTCTGAATCGTCATGCCCGAGATTCTAGCATTGCTAGCGTTCCTGTCGACGCTCTGCTAGCTTCGCTCTTGTTGCTAGCGCCGCTAGAAAAACGAGACGAGGAGAAGTGGCATGACCATCACCGCGTACACCCTGGCGATCGTGCTGGACCTGTTCTGTCTGTTCCTCGGCTACCGGTTCCTGTTCCAGCCCGGTCCCGCCGCCATCGGCTACGGAGTGCCGGCCGACCCCGGCGGCGACGCCTCCGCCTACCTCGCCGTCAAGGGCCTGAAGGACGGAACCTTCGGTGTCCTGGGCCTGGTGCTGCTGGCGTTCGTCGGTGCCCGGGCGGAGGCCTGGTTCATGCTCTGCGTGGCCCTCGTGCCGCTGTTCGACACCCTGATAGTGCTGCGCCACGGCGGCACGAAGGCCGTGGCCTACGGGATCCACTTCGCCACGGCGATCGTTGTGCTCATCAGTGCCGTACTGCTGTTCCTCGTCTGAGCCGTACTCCTCCTTCTCATCCGACTTCTCATCCGAACGGGGTCCCGAAATGTCATTGCTCGTACCGAAGTTCGATGAGTCCGTGATCGTGCGCGATGCCGAGGCCGAGGTGGTCGGGCGCGCGCCCACCACCGTGAAGCTGCTGGCCGACAGCAGCGCGACCGGCGGTGCGCTGTCCACCCAGCGGGTCACCCTCAGCGGGGGAGCGGACGGCGCCAAACCGCACTGGCACGACAACTCGGCCGAGATGTTCTTCCTGCTCGACGGTGCCGCCGAGATCCTCTCCGGCGACCAGGTCGTCACCGCCGGACCCGGTGACCTCGTCGTCGTCCCGCCCGGCCTGCCCCACGCCTTCGCCGCCGCACCCGGCGCCGACGCCGACCTCCTCATCGTCATCACCCCCGGCGTCGAACGCTTCGAGTACTTCCGCCACCTGCAGCGCATCGCCCTCGGAGAGGTCGGCCCGGAGAGCCTCCTGGAGGTCCAGGAGCTGTACGACAACCACTTCATGAAGAGCGCCGTGTGGGACGCGCGGGCCTGATGACCGGGGCCCCGGAGAAACCGTTTAACGGCTGAGGGCCCCCGCCCCATAGGATTGGCGCCAAACCACACACACTCACCCCAGAGGAACGCTGCATGCCTGGCATCACGCGCGAGGAGGTCGCCCACCTCGCCCGGCTGGCGCGTCTGGAGCTGAAGCCCGAAGAGCTCGAGCACTTCGCGGGACAGCTGGACGACATCATCGGCGCGGTCGCCCGCGTCAGCGAGGTCGCCGACCAAGACGTACCGCCGACCTCCCACCCGCTGCCGCTGACGAACGTCATGCGCGCGGACGAGGTCCGTCCCTCGCTCACCCCCGAGCAGGCGCTCTCCGGCGCCCCGGCCCAGGAGCAGCAGCGTTTCAAGGTGCCGCAGATCCTGGGGGAGGACTAATCACCATGACGGACCACAGCAGCATCATCCGGCTCACCGCTGCCGAGACCGCCGCGAACATCGCGTCCGGCGTGCTCACCGCGGTCGAGGTCACCGAGGCGCACCTTGCCCGTATCGAGGAAGTCGACACGAAGGTGCACGCCTTCCTGCACGTCGACCGCGAAGGCGCCCTCGCGCAGGCCCGCGCCGTCGACGCGAAGCGGGCCAGGGGCGAGCAGCTCGGCCCGCTGGCCGGCGTCCCGCTCGCGCTGAAGGACATCTTCACCACCGAGGGCATCCCGACCACGGTCGGCTCCAAGATCCTCGAAGGCTGGATCCCGCCGTACGACGCGACCGTCACCAAGCGGCTGAAGGCCGCCGACGTCGTCATCCTCGGCAAGACCAACATGGACGAGTTCGCCATGGGGTCGTCGACGGAGAACAGCGCCTACGGGCCGACCGGCAACCCCTGGGACCTCACCCGGATCCCCGGCGGCTCCGGTGGCGGTTCCTCCGCCGCGCTCGCCTCCTTCCAGGCGCCGCTGGCGATCGGCACGGACACCGGCGGCTCCATCCGTCAGCCGGCCGCCGTCACCGGCACGGTCGGCGTCAAGCCGACGTACGGCGCGGTCTCCCGCTACGGCATGGTCGCGTTCTCGTCCTCCCTCGACCAGGGCGGGCCCTGCGCCCGTACGGTCCTGGACGCGGCGCTCCTGCACGAGGTCATCGCCGGGCACGACCCGCTGGACTCCACCTCCATCGACGCCCCGGTCCCGCCGGTCGTCGAGGCCGCCCGCAACGGCAGCGTCGAGGGCATGCGCGTCGGCGTCGTCAAGCAGTTCCGCGGCGAGGGCTACCAGGCCGGCGTCATCCAGCGCTTCGACGAGGCCGTCGCGGTCCTCAAGGAACTGGGCGCGGAGATCGTCGAGTTGGACTGCCCGTCCTTCGACCTCGCCCTGTCGGCGTACTACCTGATCGCGCCCTCCGAGTGCTCCTCCAACCTCGCCCGCTTCGACGGCCTGCGCTACGGCCTCCGGGCCGGCGACGACGGCACCCACTCGGCCGAAGAGGTCACCTCGATCACCCGTGAGGCGGGCTTCGGCCCCGAGGTGAAGCGCCGCATCATGCTCGGGACGTACGCCCTCTCCAGTGGCTACTACGACGCGTACTACGGCAGCGCCCAGAAGGTCCGTACGCTCATCACCCGCGACTTCGAGAAGTCGTTCGAGAGCGTCGACGTGATCGTGTCGCCCACGACGCCGACCACCGCCTTCCCGATCGGCGAGCGTGCCGACGACCCGATGGCGATGTACCTCGCGGACCTGTGCACCATCCCGACCAACCTGGCGGGCAACTCGGCCATGTCGCTGCCCTGCGGTCTCGCGCCGGAGGACGGCCTCCCGGTCGGGCTGCAGATCATCGCCCCGGCGCTGAAGGACGACCGTCTTTACAAGGTCGGCGCCGCCGTCGAGGCCACCTTCGTGGAAAAGTGGGGCCACCCGCTGCTTGAGGAGGCACCGTCGCTGTGAGCAATGCACTGTCGAAGGCCAAGGGCTTCAAGAAGTCCAAGTCCGGCACGTATGTGTCGATGGCCACCACCGCGTTCGGCGCGCTGGGTGTCGCCAAGCAGATCAAGAAGGCGCGCACCGAGCACGACACGCTCCGTCTGATCGACGCCACGGTCTCCGCCGTCGCGCTCGTCACCGGCTTCGCCATCCTGTACCGCGAGCTGAAGCGGCTGGGCGACGACGACGTCCTGCTGGGCTGAGAGGGAAAGTTCACCGTGACCACCACGACCGACCTGGAGTCGTACGAGGACGCGCTGGCGTCGTACGACCCCGTCATGGGCCTTGAGGTCCATGTCGAACTCGGCACCAAGACCAAGATGTTCTGCGGCTGTTCGACCGAGCTGGGCGCCGAGCCCAACTCGCAGACCTGCCCGACCTGCCTCGGCATGCCCGGCGCGCTCCCGGTCGTCAACGCGATCGGCGTCGAGTCCGCGATCAAGATCGGCCTCGCGCTGAACTGCGAGATCGCCGAGTGGTGCCGCTTCGCCCGGAAGAACTACTTCTATCCGGACATGCCGAAGAACTTCCAGACCTCCCAGTACGACGAGCCGATCGCCTTCAACGGCTACCTCGACGTCCAGCTGGAGGACGGCGAGACCTTCCGGGTGCAGATCGAGCGCGCCCACATGGAGGAGGACACCGGCAAGTCGCTGCACGTCGGCGGCGCGACGGGCCGTATCCACGGCGCCTCGCACTCGCTGCTCGACTACAACCGCGCCGGCATCCCGCTCATCGAGATCGTCACCAAGCCGATCGAGGGCGCCGGTGAGCGTGCTCCCGAGGTCGCGAAGGCGTACGTCGCCGAGCTGCGCGAGCTGATCCGGGCGCTCGGTGTCTCCGAGGCCCGGATGGAGCAGGGCCAGATGCGCTGCGACGTCAACCTTTCGCTGCGCCCGCACGGCCGCGAGAAGTTCGGCACCCGGAGCGAGACGAAGAACGTCAACTCGCTCCGTTCCGTGGAGCGTGCCGCCCGCTACGAGATCCAGCGCCACGCCGCGGTGCTGAACTCCGGCGGCACGATCATCCAGGAGACCCGCCACTTCCACGAGGACACCGGGTCGACGACCTCGGGCCGCGTGAAGGAGGAGGCGGAGGACTACCGGTACTTCCCGGAGCCGGACCTGGTGCCGGTGGCCCCCTCGCGACGGGTCGGCCGTGGCCGCGAACAGGAAGTCGTACGACGCCTGGAGCGCGGGCGGATCGGGGTCGTAGGA
>NZ_JBHXME010000124.1:0-22612 GCF_042721125.1 Streptomyces sp. NPDC058469 | reverse complement strand
CCCGGATCCGGACCTGGTGCCGGTGGCCCCATCGCGCGCGTGGGTCGAGGAGATCCGCGGCGGGCTGCCCGAGCAGCCGCTGGCCCGCCGTAACCGGCTGAGCGAGGAGTGGGGGATCACCGCGTTCGACATGCAGTCGATCCTCAACGCCGGTGCCATCGACCCGATCGTCGCCACGATCGACGCCGGTGCCGACGCGACCTCCGCCCGCAAGTGGTGGATGGGTGAACTCGCCCGCAGCGCCAACGAGTCCGGCAAGGCGCTCGACGAGCTGCCCATCACGCCGGAGCAGGTCGCCCGGGTCACCGCGCTGGTGGCCGCCGGCGACCTGAACGACAAGCTGGCCCGCCAGGTCATCGAAGGCGTCCTCGCAGGCGAGGGCACCCCGGACGAGGTCGTCGAGAAGCGCGGCCTGAAGGTCGTCTCCGACGACGGCGCCCTCACCACCGCCGTCCAGGAGGCCATCGCCGGCAACCCGGGCATCGCCGACAAGATCCGCGGCGGCAAGGTGGCAGCGGCCGGCGCCCTGGTCGGCGCGGTCATGAAGGCCACCCGGGGCCAGGCCGACGCGGCCCGCGTCAAGGAACTGATCCTGGAGCAGCTGGGCGTCAGCGAAGGCTGATACGGCCGTAGGAAATCAGCCGTAGGAAATCAACAGCCCTGGGGGGATGCATCGGTTGCGATGCATCCCCCCAGGTGTGTCGCCGTGTGTCGCATCGGAGTCAGAGGCGGCGGCCCACCACCCGTACGAAGCCCAGCGTGCGCCCCTCGTCGGCGCGCACCAGTTCCACCGACTCACGCGCCATGTTCGCCATCCAGTCGTAGGGACTCTCCTCGGCGCACACCTCGCTCCACAGCAGCCAGTCCTTCCAGCCGTCGGGCTGCCAGTCGGCGGTCTCGACCTCCACTGTCCCGCCGCGGGTCCAGTGGCGGCGCCACCAGGCGGGGGAGTGGAAGGCCCAGAAACCGGGGTCCCAGAAGGGCTTCAGGTGCTCCGGTGGTTCGTCGCCCTCCAGTTCCTCCCGGAGGGCGGGGACGACGATCCCGATCCGGCCGCCCGGCTTCAACAGCCGGGTCAGGGTGGGCAGATAGAGGTCGGCGGTGCCGAAGTACTGATAGGCGTCGATCGACACGATCGCGTCGAACGTGCCGTCCCCGAAGGGGAGATCGTGTGCCTCCACGTGCAGGGGCAGCACGCGGTCGGCGACGCCCGCCTCGGCGATCCGTACGGCGTTCTCGTCGGGCTTCACCCACAGGTCGGCCGCGGTGACCTGGACGTCGTACTCCTTGGCGAGGAAGACGGAGGTCATGGCGCGTCCGCAGCCCAGGTCGAGCACGCGCGCGCCGGGGCGCAGGGTGTCCAGGCCGAGGGCCGGGGCCAGCCATTCCAGCAGCCACAGGGCGTGCGGGCCCATCTGGTTCTCGATGGTCCAGCGGGCGTCGTAGCCGTTGCTGCGCGGGTGGCGGGGGTGGGTCAGACGGTCGGTCAGGTCGGTGTCGGTCATCGGTGAACGGGCTCCTCCGGTTCTGCGTAGCTTCTTGTGGGAGAGCAACGAGATTGTGGAGGACGTCGGTTGGCCGCGCACCAGGTTTCTCAGGCGGAGGGGCTACGCTCGCCCGCCATGGACGGACGCGGAGATTCCGAGGTACCGGACTTCGGGGATTCGGCACTGGACGCGCGGCGGGCCCGCTGGACGGCGGCCCTGACCGGTGCCGTGCTGGCCCTCGCGGGGGTGGCCGCGGCGGCGCTGCGGGCCAGTGGGTCCGCGCCGGCGCTCGTCCCGGCCGCCTATGCCCTCGGCGCCGCGGTGTGCGCGCTCGCGTCGGTGCTCGGGTCCAGGGGGCGTACCAGGCGGGCGCTTTGGCTGTTGGTCGTCGGGGCGATGGTGATGGCGCTGGGAGATCAGTTCGACTGAGGCGAGAGCCGAGGTGACAGAGTTGCCGTTACTGTCCTGTGATCTGGCTCGCACTCCGGTGAACAAGGGCGTGAACGCGATAAACGATCACTTTCGGCTGCAAGAGTGGGCCTCGCATTGCTCATGCGTTCTTTGCGGGCTGTTCATCCCTTGAACGAGGATTCCCGGTCAAAGATCCTCAATTCGCCATCCCCGGGAGCACGTTCGTGGCAGCCCTTGCACGCTGGTGTGTTCGGCACCGCCTCGTCGCCGTCCTGTTGTGGCTCCTCGCGTTCGGCGGGATCACCGCGGCCGCGGCCGTCACCGGCTCGGCGTACTCGAACGACTACGAGGCCCCCGGCACCGAGTCGGGCCGCGCCACCCAGCTGCTCAAGGAGGGCTTCCCGGGTCTCGGCGGCGACAGCGACACCGTTGTCTGGCACACCTCGCCCGGCGCCGTCCGCGCCCCCGACGTCGAACAGACCATGACCGGCGCCCTGGACAGGATCGCGAGCC
Source organism: Streptomyces sp. NPDC058469 (assembly GCF_042721125.1). NCBI lineage: Bacteria > Bacillati > Actinomycetota > Actinomycetes > Kitasatosporales > Streptomycetaceae > Streptomyces > Streptomyces sp. NPDC058469. Next base: position 20,201 of record NZ_JBHXME010000124.1, on the reverse strand, counting down.
TGCCCGGAGTTGCCTCCGTGGTCAGCCCCTACGACGGCCAGGGCGCGGGCCGGATCAGCGCCGACGGGCGGACCGCGTACGCCACCGTCACCTTCGCGCACCAGGCCGAGGACATCGACACGTCCGAGGCACAGGCCGTCGTCAGCGCCGCCAAGGCCGTCGAGACCGACGGGCTCCAGGTCGAGTTGGGCGGCAGCGCCATCGCGCTCACCGAGGCGTCGAGCGGGCACACCGCCGAGATCGTCGGGGTCGCCGTCGCCGCCCTCGTGCTGTTCCTCGCCTTCGGGTCGCTCGCCGCCTCGCTCCTGCCCATCGGCACCGCACTGGTGAGCGTCGGCACCGCGTACGCGGCGATCGTGCTGCTCGGGCACGCCATGACCGTCGCCGACTTCGCACCCATGCTCGGCATGCTGATCGGGCTCGGCGTCGGCATCGACTACGCGCTGTTCATCGTGACCCGGCACCGGCGCGGGCTGAAACGCGGACTGTCCGTCACCGAGGCGGTCACCAACGCCGTCGTCACCACCGGGCGCGCGGTCGTCTTCGCGGGCGCCACCGTGTGCATCGCCCTCCTGGGGATGCTGATCCTGCGGCTCGGCTTCCTCAACGGGGTCGCGATCGCCGCCTCGTTGACGGTGGTGCTCACCGTCGCGGCCTCCGTGACGCTTCTCCCGGCCCTGCTGTCCTTCATCGGCCCGCGCGCCCTCAGCCGCCGCGAACGGCGCAGGCTGGCCGAGCACGGGCCCCAGCCGGAGCTGCCCACCGGCCTCGCCGCCCGCTGGTCCGCGTTCGTCGAGCGCCGGCCCAAACTGCTCGGCACCCTCGCCCTCGTCGTCATGGCCGTCCTCGCGCTGCCCACGCTCGCGCTCCACCTGGGCACCTCGGACCAGGGCAACGACCCCAAGTCGTCGACCACGCGCCAGGCCTACGACCTCTTGGCGGATGGCTTCGGGCCCGGCGTCAACGGCCCGCTCACCCTCGTCACGAAGATCGACGGCGCCGAGGACAGGCTCACCCTCGACAACCTCGACGCCACCCTGCGCACCACCGAGGGCGTCGCCTCCGTGACCCCGGTGACCTACGACAGCAGTGGCTCCACCGGGTACTTCTCGGTCGTCCCGGACTCGGCACCGCAGTCACAGAGGACCAGCGACCTCGTCGACCGGCTGCGCACCGAGGTGCTGCCGCGGGCCGAGACGGGCACCTCGCTCGACATCCACGTCGGTGGTGTGACGGCGAGCTACGACGACTTCGCCGACGTGATCGTCGGCAAGCTCCCGCTGTTCGTCGGGGTCGTCATCTCGCTCGGCTGTGTGCTGCTCCTGCTCGCCTTCCGGTCGATCGGCATCCCGCTCAAGGCCGCCGCGATGAACGTCGCCGCCGTGGCCGCCGCCTTCGGAGTCGTCGTCGCGATCTTCCAGTGGGGCTGGGGGAGTGAGTTCCTGGGCCTCGGCAGGGCCGGGCCGATCGAACCCTTCCTCCCCGTGATCATGGTGTCGGTCCTTTTCGGGCTCTCCATGGACTACCAGGTCTTCCTGGTGAGCCGGATGTACGAGGAATGGCTGGAAACCGGCGACAACCGCCGTGCCGTCCGCGTCGGCCTCGCCGAGACCAGCCGGGTGATCAACTCGGCCGCCGTCATCATGATCTCGGTCTTCCTCGCCTTCGTGCTCAGCGGCGACCGTGTGATCGCCATGTTCGGCATCGCCCTCGCGTCCGCCGTGGCCCTGGACGCGTTCGTGCTGCGCACCCTCCTGGTGCCGGCCCTCATGCACCTCCTGGGCGGCGCCAACTGGTGGCTGCCCCGCGGCCTCGACCGCCTCCTGCCCCGCATCAGCATCGAGCCCCCCGAGTGCCGCGCCGCCCATGAGAGGCTGGCCGCCGCGACGGACGCCGAGGTGGCGGACGTCCTGGCGAAGGAGCAGGAGCAGGATGTACGCGATATCCCTGGGTGACGACGGAGCCGAACTGCGTCCCCTGGAGCCGTGGCACGCCGAGGAGTTCCTCGCGCACCTGGACCGCGGCCGGGAGTTCATCGGACAGTTCATCGCCTTCGGGTCCAAGGAGACGGACGTCGAGTCCGCGCGGGCCATGCTCCAGCGCTACGCCGACCTGCGCGCCGCCGACAGCGGGTCCCTGCACGGCATCTGGCTGGACGGGAAGCTCGTGGGCGGGGTCCTCTTCCTGAACTTCCACGCCGACCAGGGCAACTGCGAGGTCGGCTGCTGGCTGGAACCCGCCGCTGCCGGGCACGGACTGATCACGCGCGCGATCCGGATCCTCATCGACTTCGCGGTCGAGCAGCGCGGTATCCACCGCGTCGAATGGCATGCCGCCGCGGGCAATGAGAAGAGCCTGAATGTTGCCCGCCGCATGGGCATGACCAGGGACGCGGTACTCCGTGAGACCCACCCCCACGGAGGCGTACGGCACGACATCGAGGTGTGGTCCGTGCTCGCCCCCGAGTGGCGCGAGGCACGCGCGCGTGCGCCACACAGCGATCATTAAGGAACTTCTCAGACTTCACCCCTACCGTGCGCATCATGGGTACCAAGACTGTTGACGAGGCCGCGAACGAGGCCACCGAGGTGAAGAGCGACGCGGAGACCGTCGATGTCACCAAGACCGACGAGGAAGTGACCGCGACGGAAGCCGAGAACGAAGAGGCGAACAAGGCCGCGAACGAGGTCGAGCACGAGGACGACCTCACCGAGGAGGAGTACGCCGCCGAGCTCGCGAAGCTCAAGGCCGAAGGCCCCTCCGGCGTCGGCCAGGGCGCGGCCGCGGTCGTCTCCGCGGCGCTCGGCTTCATCTCGCTCTCCGGCGGCTGGATCGGCACCGTCGCCGCCGCCCGCGAGACCCTCGTGGGCCAGCTCCACACCGCCTCCACCGCGAGCGTGTCCACACAGATCAAGGAGGTCTACGGCGACGCCTGGCACACCACCGCGCTGTGGGCCGGCATCTTCGCGCTGGTCGGCGCGCTCGTGGGCGTCGCGGCCATCGTCCGCCCCGCGTTCGGCACCCCGGGCAAGCCGCAGGCCACCTGGATCAAGTCGGTCGCCTGGGCGGGCGTCGCGCTCGGTGTCGTAGGACTGCTCCTGGCCGTCCTCAAGTACACCGACGTCCTGCTCAGCCTGCCCTCGGCCAGCTGACGACGGGTTCGCGTCACCGCACGTACATCAGGGGTCTTAGGGCCTTCGTAAGCACCTTACGAAGGCCCTAAGACCCCTCACGCACGTCTAAGGCCCGCCCGGCCCCGCAAGATGCGGAACTCTCCCGATGTGGCGGACCCCCCTTGGAGACGAAGGTTGAGGCATCGCAGAAAGCGAAGCCGAAAACCGCCTCTTACCAAGGGACTTGAGATGTACGAGTACGAACTGCACCAGATCCTTTCCGCCGAGATGCGCCGGCAGGCCGCGAACGAGCGCCTGGCCCGCGAGGCCGTGCGCGGCGCCCGTGCCGCCCGCCGTGAGCAGGCCCGGCGGACCCGGCAGGCCGCCGAGGGGGAGGTGCATACCGAACGCCCCCGCAGGCACCTGTTCGCCCGCGCGTCGTGACCGTCCGGGCCCGGGAGGACGGCCGCACGGCGCCCGCCCGGCAGGTCCGCGGGGCGCTCCTCCCCGCGGCCGCCCTCCCGAAAACCGGTGCCGCGTTGTCAGACCCGCGTGACATGCTCGCAAGCGTGGAGACCAGGTCCGTCAGTCCGGTCTTCGTCGGCCGCGCCGACGAACTGGACACGCTGAACGATGCGCTCGCCCGCGCCGCCGCGGGCGAGCCGCAGGCGCTGCTGCTGGGCGGCGAGGCAGGTGTCGGCAAGACCAGGCTCGTCGAGGAGTTCGCCACCGCCGCCTGCCGTCGGGGTGCCGTCGTCGCGCTCGGCGGCTGTGTCGAGATCGGCGCGGACGGACTGCCCTTCGCCCCGTTCTCCACGGCCCTGCGCGCGCTGCGCCGCGAACTGCCCGACGAGCTGTCCACCGCGGCCGCCGGCCAGGAGGAGGAACTCGCCCGGCTGCTCCCGGAGTTGGCGGAGACAGCCACCTTCCAGCGGGCCGGCCGCCACGACGAGGAGGGCATGGCCCGCCTCTTCGAACTCACCGCACGCCTCCTGGAGCGCGTCGCCGCCGACCGCACGGTCGTCGTCGCCCTGGAGGACCTGCACTGGGCCGACGCCTCCACCCGCCACCTCCTCGCCTACCTCTTCCGCACCCTGCGCACCGGCCGCCTCGTCGTCCTCGCCACCTACCGCGCCGACGACATCCACCGCCGCCACCCACTGCGCCCCCTGCTCGCCGAACTCGACCGGCTCCGCACGGTCCGCCGCATCGAACTGGGCCGCTTCAACCGGCAGGAAGTGGGCCGCCAGATCGCCGGCATCCACGCCGCCGAACCGGACCCCGCCCAGGTCGACGAGATCTTCGAACGCTCCGACGGCAACGCCTTCTTCGTCGAGGAACTCGCCGTCGCCGCCCACGACGGCTGCCGCACCAGCCTCACCGACTCCCTGCGCGACCTGCTCCTCGTCCGGGTCGAGTCGCTGCCCGAGAGCGCCCAGCGGGTCGCCCGGATCGTCGCCGAGGGAGGCTCCACCGTCGAGTACCGGCTGCTCGCCGCCGTCGCCCGGCTCGCCGAGGACGACCTCATCGAGGCCCTGCGGGCCGCCGTCGGCGCCAACATCCTCCAGGCAGCGCCCGGCGACGACGGCTACCGCTTCCGCCACTCCCTGGTCCGCGAGGCCGTCGGCGACGACCTGCTGCCCGGCGAGCGCTCCCGCATCAACCGCCGCTACGCCGAGGTCCTGGAGGCCGACCCGACGCTCGTCCCGGCCGACCAGCGCGTCATGCGGCTGGCGAGCTACTGGTACCACGCCCACGACGCCGCCAAGGCCCTCCCCGCCGTCCTGGACGCCTCCGTCGCGGCCCGCGGCCGGCACGCCCACTCCGAGCAACTACGGCTCCTGGAGCGGGCGATGGAGCTGTGGGACACCGTCCCCGACGACGTACGCGCCGGGCTGCGCCCCGTCGACTACACCGAGGTGTACCCGCCCTGCGGCTGCGACCCCGAGGCCACACCCCTGCGCTACCTCGACCTGATGGCCGAGGCCGCCGTCGCCGGGCGGCTGAGCGGGGAGCGCGAGCGCGCCCTGAAGATCACCAAGCGGGCCCTGCACCTCCTGGAGGACGAGGGGGACCCCCTGCGGGCCGCCTGGTTCTGGGTGCAGCGCTCCGTCCTCGTCCGGTCCCAGGCCCGCGGCGACGGCTGGCCGGAACTCGCCGCCGCCCAGGAGTTGGTCCGCGGGCTGCCGCCCTCCGAAGTGCACGCGGAGGTCCTCGCCAAGGTCGCCGGCTGGTCCATGGTCCATGTGCCGGGACCCGACGCCTACGTGGCCGCCGAGCGCGCGGTCGAGTACGCGCGCATGGTCGGCGCCCGCGAGATCGAGATGGACGCCCGCCTCACCCTGGCCGGCCTCATGGTCGCCTCAGGCGACGTCGAGGCGGGCCTCGCCGAACTGGTCGAGGTGAACGAACGCACGGTCGCCGAGGGCATCTCCATCGTCGCCGGCCGCAGCTATGTGAACCTTCCCTCCTCCCTCCAGACGGTCGGCCGCTCCCGCGAGGCCGTGCCCATCCTGGAGGCGGGGCTCGCCTTCGCCAAGAAGTTCGGCCAGTTCGACAAAGAGGCCTGGATCTGGGGAAACCTCGCCGAATCCCTGTTCTCCCTGGGCCGCTGGGACGAGGCCGCCGAGGCGGCGACCAAGTCGGAGCGAGTGGACCAGAGCGCCAAACCCCGCGGCTTCCACGCCCGAATCCGCGCCGAACTCGCGCTCGCCCGCGGTGACTTGGCGGAGGCCCGCCGCCAACTGGCCGCCGCCCGCGAGCACTTCGGCACCCATGACGTCGCCCCCCAGCACCATCTGCCGCTGGAGCGGATCGAACTCCAGGTCGCCACCGCCGAAGGCCGCCTCCTCGACGCCCGCGCCATCCTCGAACTCGTCCTGGACTCCGGCTTCCGCCCCGGCACGTACTTCGAGGCCTGGCCCCTGCTGGTCACCGCGGCCGTCGCCGAGACCCAGGCCGTCGGCCTGCCCGTCGCCGACCCCGGCCGCCCCAAGATCCTCGAACGCATCCGGGAGGCCGCCAAGCCGGTCGCCACCAACGTCCCCGTCTGGCAGGCCCACGAACGCTGGCTCCGCGCCGAACTCCTGCACGCCGAGGGCCGCTCCACCCCGGACGACTGGTCCGAGGCGGTCGTCGCCTTCGAATGCCTCGACCGCCCCTACGACCTCGCCCGCGTCCGGCACCGGCTGGCCGAGGCGCTGCTGTCCGACCCCGACGGAGGTGACGAGGGGCGGGATCGCGTCACGGAACTGCTCCGCCTGTCCGCCGCCGTCGCCGACCACCTCGGCGCCCGCCCCCTCGCCGACTCCGTCGCGCTGCTCGCCCAGCGGGCCCGGCTGACCCTCACGAAGGTCCCGGCGGGGAGAGCGGTCCCCACCGCCCCGGCCGACCCCGTCGAGGCGCTCGGTCTCACCAGCCGGGAGCGGGACGTCCTGCGCCTGGTCTCCGCCGGCCGCACCAACCGGCAGATCGCCGAGGAACTCTTCATCTCACCGAAGACCGCGAGCGTCCACGTCTCGAACATCCTCGGCAAGCTCGGTGTCTCGGGCCGGGGAGAGGCGGCGGCCGTCGCTCACCGGCTGGAGCTGTTCCCGCCCGACCCGCTCACCGCGCCCTCGGCGCGATGAGTCGTACGCTGTAGGGGACCGGCACAGGGGAGGCGCCGTGTTCAACATGTTCGAGGAGTTGTTCTCACCGGGCCGCAAGCACACCCAGGACGAGGCCAACCGGCTTGAGCTGACCAGGGTCGACGTCGCCGACGGAGACCCCGGGCGCGGGCCGATAGACCTGGAGTCCGGCAGGGTGGTCGTCCGCATGCCCGATCCCGATCCCGACCGAGAGTCCGCTTCCGAGGGTGATCCCGAATTTGCTCCCCCTCCGGAATCCGTGCCCGAGGCCGCTCCCGACCCTGAGTCCGACCCGAAGTCTGCTCCCGACCCTGAGTTTGACCCGAAGTCCGCTTCCGATCCCGAGTCCGTTCCGGAGCCGGAGTCCGCTCCCGATCCTGAGTCCGCTCCGTCGCCTGGGCCCGCCTCGCCCGGGCCCGCCTCGCCCGGGTCCGCTCCGTCGTCTGGAACTACGGCGCCCGGGTCCGCGCCGTCCGGAACTACGTCACCTGAATCTCCAGAATCCGGTCGTCGCCCGACTTAGGCGTGCCCCGGCCGTCCGTGTTGCTCGTGACGAGCCACAGCTTGTCGTCGCCGGCCGACACCACCGTGCGCAGCCGGCCGTACTCGCCGGTGAGGAAGGCCTGCGGGGCGGCCGACGCCTTGGTGCCGTCCAGCGGGATGCGCCACAGGCGCTGGCCCTTCAGCCCCGCCATCCATATGGAGCCCTCGGCATAGGCGATGCCGCTGGGGGAGGCGTCGTCCGTGTGCCACTGGGTGATCGGGTTGTGGTACTTGGGGTTGTTGCCCTTGCCTTCCGCGTTCGGCCAGCCGTAGTCGTCGCCCGGCGCGATCGCGTTCAGCTCGTCCCAGGTGTCCTGGCCGAACTCCGAGGCGAACAGCCGCTGCTTGGAGTCCCAGGCGAGGCCCTGCACGTTGCGGTGGCCGTAGGTGTACACCGGCGAGTTCGGGAACGGGTTGCCCGGCGCCGGGTCGCCCTCCGGGGTCAGCCGCAGGATCTTGCCGCCGAGGGACTTCTTGTCCTGCGCGAGGCCACGCTGACCGCTCTCGCCCGTGCCCGCGTACAGCATGCCGTCCGGGCCGAAGGCGATCCGGCCGCCGTTGTGGATGTAGCCCTTGGGGATGCCCTTGAAGATGGTGTCGGGCGCGCCCAGCTGCTCACCGGCCGGCTTCTTCTCGTCGTACAGCACGCGGACGATGCGGTTGTCCGAGGCCGAGGTGAAGTACGCGTAGATCATGTGGTCCGAGGCGTAGTCCGGGGAGAGCGCGATGCCGAGGAGGCCGCCCTCGCCCGCCGGGGAGACCCCGGACACCTTGCCCAGCTCGGTCTTCTTGCCGGTCTTCTCGGCGATCCGGGTGATCGTGCCGTCGTCGCGGGAGGAGACGAGGAGGTTCCCGTCGGGCAGCGGGGCGAGGCCCCAGGGCGTCTTCAGACCCTCGGTGACCGTGCGCACCACCTTCACGGTGCCCTTGGCGGGCGGGGTCTGTGCGGCGGCCTGCTGGGAGGGCGAGGACCCCGTCGCCGTACCGCTGCTGCCGGACGACGTACTCGTGCCGTCGCCCGGGGATCCTCCCCCGTCGGAGGAGCAGCCGGCCGTCAGCAGGAGTGCGGTCACGGCCAGCGCGGCCGACACAGCTCGACGTTGCACGATCAGGTCCTTTCGACGGGCGGGTACTCACCAGGGGGTACGGAGCGCTCTTGTGGTGGGCTCACGGCCGGGCCCTGCGGCTGGTTCTACTTTTCATACACCGCTCGCGCCGCCCGGGTTCCCGATCACCGCGCACCGACACACGATCGAGCCGTCGGGTGCGAGAAGACGGGGCGGTGATCGGGGCCGGGTGCTGGGAAGTTGGGCCGCCGGGCGGTCCCAAGGCCCCGCAGGCTAGTGCGCAGGTCGGTCTCAAGGCCCGCAGGCCGGCGCGCAGGTCGGTCCCAAGGCCCGCAGGCCGGTACACAGATCGGTCTCAAGGCTCCCTGAGCCTGCAAGGCGGTCGGTCTCAAGACCCCGGAAGCCCTCATAGCCAATCGGTCCCAAGGCCCCCAGAGCCCGCAAGGCAGTCAATTTCAAGGCCCCGGAAGCTCGGCAGCCAGTCCGCCCCGAAGTCCCGGAATCGGCACCGCAGTCAGTCTCAAGGTGATCGGAAGCCGGGCAAGCTGTCAGTCTCAAGGTGACCGGATGCCGGGCAAGCTGTCAGTCCCAAGGCGACTGGGAGCCGGGCAAGCTGTCAGCCCCACGGCGACCGGGAGCCGGGCAAGCTGTCAGTCCCAGGACCCCAGCGTCGCCCAGCAAGCTGTAAGTCCCAGGACCCCAGCGTCGTCCAGCAAGCTGTAAGTCCCAGGACCCCAGCGTCGGCCAGCAAGCCGTCAGTCCCAGGACCCCAGCGCCGCCGGCAGTTCCGCCACCTCCGCAAGATCCTCCGCCGTCAGCCGCAGCCCCGCCGCCCCCGCGTTCTCCGTCACCCAGCGTTCCTGCTTGGCGCCTGGCACCGGCACGACATGCGGCCCCTGCGTCAGCACCCACGCCAGCGCCACCTGTGCCGGGGTCACCTCCGACCCGTGGCGACGGGCCACTCGCCGCAGGCCGGCCACGATCGGCTGGTTCGCGGCGGTCATCTCGGCCGTGAAGCGGGGGTGGCGGGCGCGCAGGTCGTCCGGTTCGAAGCCCTCGCCCGGGGTCAGGGTGCCGGTCAGGAAGCCGTTGCCGAGCGGCATCGCCGCGAGGAAACCGACACCTCGTGCCGCACACCAGGGCAGGAGCGCGTCCAGTGCCTCCGGTGACCACACCGACAGCTCGGCCTGGACCGCTGTGACCGGGAACACCTGTTGCACGCGCTGGAGTTGGCGGATCGTTCCGTCATGAAGGCGTGCCTCGGGTCGGCGTGCGGAGCGGGCGCCTACCGCGCACATCCCCAACGCCCGTACTTTTCCGGCCTGTACGAGGTCCGCCATCGCGCCCCAGGTCTCCTCGACGGGGACCTCGGGGTCGGCGCGGTGCAGTTGGTAGAGGTCGATCACGTCCGTCTGCAGGCGGCGCAGCGACGCGTCGCACGCGCGTTTCACATAGCCGGGGCGGCCGTTGGCCACGATGTGCTGTTCGCCGACCAGCAGGCCGACCTTGGTCGACACGAACGCGTCCGCGCGCCGCTCCTTCAACACCCGCCCCAGTAACAGCTCGTTGGTGAACGGGCCGTACATGTCGGCGGTGTCCAGCAGCGTCACACCCAGATCGAGCGCCCGGTGCACGGCTCTGACCGACTCGTCGCCCCGCCGCCGCGACCCGCTGTAGGCCCAGTGCATCGGCATGCAGCCGAGTCCGACGGCCCCCATCGCGAGTGCCCCCGCGCCGATCGTCCTGCGCTCCACCTGCTCGTGACCCTCCCTCTCCTGGCCCTCAAACCTAACCTCTGCACACGCGCGTGCCTGACATAGCCTCCTGACCATGACCAATGACGTGTGGCTGCCCATCCCGCCGGAGGAGATCGAAGGACTCCCCGAGGGCCCCAACTACCTGTTCTGGGACGGGGGTGAGGACGGCGGTCAGGAGTTCCCCGGTGATCCCGCGGACTGCGTCCTATACGTCGTGCCGTACATGAAGCGTCATCCCGTGAAGACGCGACCGCTGGAGCGCATGCGGAATCTGCAGGTGATCCAGACGCTGACCGCCGGGATCGACGACATGACCGCGAACCTCTCGTCCATCGTCCCGGGGGTGCGGCTCTGCAACGCGCGCGGAGTGCACGAGGCGAGCACCGCCGAGCTCGCGCTCGCCCTGACGCTCGCCTCGTTGCGGGGTATCCCGGGGTTCGTGCGGGCGCAGCAACAGGAGCACTGGCAGGGGGACTTCCATCCGGCGCTCGCCGACCGGTCCGTCCTCATCGTCGGCTACGGGGCCATCGGGTCCGCCATCGAGGACCGGCTCACTCCCTTCGAGCTCGCGCGGGTGGCGCGGGTGGCGCGCTCCGCGCGTACCACCGCGCGCGGGCCGGTGCATCCACTCGCCGAACTGCCCGCCCTGCTACCGGAAGCGGACGTCGTCATCCTCTCCACGCCCCTCGACGAGAGCACCCGTCACCTCGTCGACGCTGAGTTCCTGGCCCGGATGAAGGACGGTGCGCTGCTGGTCAACGTGGCCCGCGGTCCCGTCGTGGACACCAAGGCGCTGCTCGCGGAGCTGGAAAGCGGCCGTATCACCGCGGCGTTGGACGTCACCGACCCCGAACCGCTGCCCCAGGGACACCCGTTGTGGCACGCGCCCGGCGTGCTCATCAGTCCCCATGTCGGCGGGCCCACCTCGGCGTTCCTGCCGCGCGCAAAGCGTCTGGTTGTCGACCAGTTGGGACGATTCGTGAACCGGCAGCCGCTGCGCAACGTGATCCTTACGACGGGCGAGCCGGGGAACTAGCCGCAACAGGGCGGTAATCCGCTTCCGGTACCCTCCGCAACCTTCCGGAAGCGGGGCGTGTGCGCATCTCCGCTGGTCGTCACGGAGCGTAGAGGAACTATGTCCCTGAGTGACGAGACTGGTGTATCGTCCCGGCAGGGGCTGCGCCGCGCACCGTTCGGCGCCGGGGATGGACATTTCAGACTGTGAGGGGGGCGACGGGCGATGCACGGCCTATGGACGAGCGATCCGACGCGGCGGGGCCGCCGACGGCGACCCTGGCGCACCGCCGCGCACAGACGCGGCCACCAAGACGGCCACTGCGGTCACGGCAGTCATGGCGGTCGCGGCGGGCATCACGGCAACCACAGCCATCCTCACCGCAGGCACAACAGCCGCCGAAGGCACGCTCATTCAGCGCACCGGGGCCCGCGGGACCCGGGAGCGACGCGGACCGGGAGGGACCGGTGAGCGCGCCACCGTCTCCGACGACCACCCTCAACGGGGCGCTCCGGGACCGGACTTCGCCGGGAGCGCGGCAGCCACTACCGCCGGGAACCGGCGGTGGAGGGAGCCTGGTCCAGCAACTCGTCCTGGCCCTGGTGTGCGCGGGATACGCCGTCGGTTCCGCGCTCGACTGGGGGTCCGCCCAAGTCGCCCTGATCATGGGCGACTTCGGGCTCAGCGCGGCGGCCGGTACCGCCGCCGTCTCGTGCTTCCTCTACGCGCGAAGCCGCCGTATCCGCTTTCGACCCGCCTGGCTGCTGTTCTCGCTCTCCTCGGCGATGGCGGCGCTGGGCAACGGAGTCTGGGGGTGGTACGAGGTCGTGCTCGAACGTCCCGTGCCCAGCCCCAGCTTCGCCGATCTGTTCTTCCTGTGCTTCGCGCCGCCCGCCATCGTCGGGCTCCTGGTCCTCGCCAAACGGCCTGTCACCAAGGCCGGTTGGGTCTGTCTGGCGCTGGACGCCTGGCTGATCGGGGGCTCGCTGCTCACGCTGTCCTGGAGCCTCGCGCTGGCCCAGGCCGCCAAGTTCGACGGGCCGAGCGTGGCCCACACGGCGCTGTCGCTGGCGTACCCGCTGCTCGACATCGCTCTCGTCAGCATGGTGCTCGCACTGCACTTCCGGCGCTCCTCGGTCAACCGCACCGCGGTGAACACCGCGATCGGCGCGCTGGCCCTGACGGTGATGTGCGACGCCCTGTTCACCTCGCCGCTGCTCCACAACAACTACCACTCGGGCCAGTTGCTCGACGCGGGCTGGTTCGCCGGCTCGCTGCTCCTCGCGTACGCGCCGTGGGCCACGCCCCGGCACGCCCAGCCCGAGGACGACGGGCACACGCGCGTGGTGCACGAGCACCGGCCCGGACAGCGGACCGGCGTCCAGCAGCAGCCCCCCGCGCCGGGCGCCGATCACGGGCGGTATCCGGCCACCCGGCCCATCGCGGGTTCGCTGGCCGCGCTCACCCCGTATCTCGCCGCCGCCGTCTGCACGTTGGGGGTTCTCTACAACGTCCTCAACGGCCGCAGCCCCGACCGCGTGGTGCTCATCACCGCGGGCTGCGTGGTGCTCGCCCTCGTGGTGCGCCAGGGCATCATGCTGCTCGACAACATCACCCTCACCCAGGAGCTGGCCCAGAAGGAGAACCACTTCCGCTCCCTGGTGCAGGGCTCCAGCGACGTCATCATGATCGCCGCCCCGAACGGCATCCTCCGCTACGTCTCCCCGGCCGCCGCCGGTGTCTACGGCAAGGCCGCGGAGGAACTGGTCGGGACCGAACTGGCCTCGCTCATCCATCCGGAGGACCTGGGCTGCGTGGTGCACGAGGTGCGCCGCTTCCTCACCGCCAGCCCCCTCGATGAACCCACCACCCGCATCGAGTGCCGCTTCCGCTCCGGCGGTGGGGGCACCTCCCGCTCGAGCGAAGCCGAGAGTGGGGGAGGCTGGCTGAACGTCGAGTCGACGGTCAACCGCCACCACGGCGGCCTGATCTTCAACAGCCGGGACGTGACCGAAAGAGTGCGCCTCCAGGCGCAGTTGCAGCACAACGCCGAGCACGACCCGCTCACCGACCTGCCCAACCGCGCGCTGTTCACCAAGCGCGTCCAGCAGGCCCTGTCCGGCCGCCGCTCCACCGACCGCGGCACGGCCGTCCTCTTCATCGACCTCGACGGCTTCAAGGCCGTCAACGACACCATCGGCCACCAGGCCGGCGACGAATTGCTCGTCCAGGCCGCCCACCGGCTGCACGCCGCCGTCCGGCACGGGGACACCGCGTCCCGGCTCGGCGGCGACGAGTTCGCGGCCCTGATCGTCGGCGACGGCACCCGGGACCGCGCCGCCCGCGAGCGGCACATCATGGAACTCGCCGACCGCCTGAGGATCACCCTGTCCCAGCCGTACCTCATCGACGGCAACGATGTCCGCGTCGCCGCCTCCATCGGCGTCGCCTTCGCCGAACCGGGCCTCGGCGCGGGGGAGTTGCTGCGCAACGCGGACCTCGCGATGTACCGCGCCAAGGGGGCGGGCAAGGGCCGCGTCGAGCTGTACGCCCCACAGATGCAGCAGGACGTCGTACGGAAGGCGGAGCTGGCCACGCGGCTGCGGGCCGCACTGCACGACGGCGAGTTCGCGCTGCTGCACCAGCCCGTGGTGTCGCTGGTGGACGGCCGGATCACGTCGGTCTCCACGCAGGCGCGCTGGCGGTCGTCGCAGGGAGTGCTGTTCACGCCGGCCGAGTTCCTGCGGGTGGCCGAGGACAGCGACAAGACCGCCGAGCTGGGCCGCTGGATGCTGGAGGAGGCCGTGGAACAGGCCGCCGAGCGCACCGCGACCGGGCTCGCCGTGTCGGTCGCCGTCCGCATAAGCGCTCGGCGGCTGCTGGACCGCTCGATGCCGCTCGGCTCGATCGAGGCCCTGCTGACCCGGCACGGGCTGCCGTCCGGTTCGCTGGTGATCGAGCTGTCCGACACCGATCCGAGGGTCTCCCTGGACGAGCTGGAGCGCCGCCTGACCGCGCTCAGGCGGCTCGGCGTCCGGATCGCCCTCGACGGCTTCGGGAGCGGCTACGCGGCCATCACGACGCTACGGCGGCTCCCTGTCGACGTACTGAAACTGGACCGCAGTCTGGTCGAGGGCGTCGTCGAGTCCGCGCGGCTGCACAAGATCACCAGTGGGCTGCTGCGGATTGCCTGCGATCTCGGGCTGCAGTCCGTGGCCGACGGGGTCGATCTGCCCGAACAGGTGGTCGCCCTGCGCGCGATGGGCTGCACGCACGGGCAGGGCATGGCGTTCTCCGCGCCGCTGGACGAGTACCGGCTGCGCCGGGCCCTGTCGCGCGGTCACTATCCGGTGCCGCACGGCCCGGCCGAGCCCGTGTTCGCGGGCGGCGGCGCGGGGGTGTACACCGGTGGTGTGCCCGTCGTTCTCAGGGGTGGAACGGCCCTCCGCTCACATAATGAGACTCCCGTCCCACCCACTTGACAGTCGGTGCGTGCCGGGGGGAGGGTCAATGCCATGCGCACCCGAATTCTCGTACTTGGAAAGCGCGTCGGCTGAAGCTGGTGACGTCCGGACGGACCCGGAACTCCCAGCGACCGCACCCGGCGCGCTCCCCTCGCTTGCCTCACGGCACGAGGGGTTTTTTGTTGCACAGGCACCAGTCGTGCAGCAGCAGAACCCCGCACAAACCTCGCAAAAACCCTCAGCATCGAGAAGAGAATGACGATGACCGAGCAGGCCTCCGGGGCCCATCCGCAGCCGCGGCCCCGATCCGGAGGACATCAGTCCGCCCCCGAGCACGTCACGGGTGCGCAGTCCCTCATCCGCTCTCTTGAGGAAGTCGGGGCCGACACGGTATTCGGCATCCCCGGCGGTGCGATCCTTCCGGCGTACGACCCGCTGATGGACTCGACGCGGGTGCGTCATGTGCTGGTCCGCCACGAGCAGGGCGCGGGCCACGCGGCCACCGGTTACGCGCAGGCCACCGGCAAGGTCGGCGTCTGCATGGCGACCTCGGGCCCCGGCGCCACCAACCTGGTGACCCCGATCGCCGACGCGCACATGGACTCGGTGCCGCTCGTGGCGATCACCGGGCAGGTCGCGTCGAAGGCGATCGGCACGGACGCCTTCCAGGAGGCGGACATCGTCGGCATCACGATGCCGATCACCAAGCACAACTTCCTGGTCACCAAGGCAGAGGACATCCCGCGCGTCATCGCGCAGGCCTTCCACATCGCCTCCACCGGCCGGCCCGGCCCGGTGCTGGTCGACATCGCGAAGGACGCCCTCCAGGCGAAGACCACCTTCTCCTGGCCGCCGGTCATGGACCTGCCCGGCTACCGCCCGGTGACCAAGCCGCACGCCAAGCAGATCCGCGAGGCCGCCAAGCTCATCACCGCCGCGAAGCGGCCCGTCCTCTACGTCGGCGGCGGTGTCCTCAAGGCACACGCCACCGCCGAGCTGAAGGTCCTCGCGGAACTCACCGGAGCGCCCGTCACCACCACCCTGATGGCGCTCGGCGCATTCCCCGACAGTCACGAGCTGCACGTGGGAATGCCGGGCATGCACGGTGCGGTCACCGCCGTCACCGCGCTGCAGAAGGCCGACCTGATCGTCGCCCTCGGAGCCCGCTTCGACGACCGCGTCACCGGCAAGCTGGACAGCTTCGCCCCGTACGCCAAGATCGTCCACGCCGACATCGACCCGGCGGAGATCGGCAAGAACCGCGCCGCCGACGTGCCGATCGTCGGGGACGCCCGCGAGGTCATCGCCGACCTGGTGCAGGCCGTGCAGAAGGAGCACAGCGAGGGTCACACCGGCGACTACAGCGCCTGGTGGAAGGACCTCAACCGCTGGCGCGAGACGTACCCGCTCGGCTACGAGCAGCCCGACAACGGCTCGCTCTCCCCGCAGCAGGTCATCGAGCGCGTCGGCCAACTCGCCCCGGAGGGAACGATCTTCGCGGCGGGCGTCGGCCAGCACCAGATGTGGGCCGCGCACTACATCCAGTACGAGAAGCCGGCGACCTGGCTCAACTCCGGCGGCGCCGGGACCATGGGCTACGCGGTCCCGGCCGCGATGGGCGCCAAGGCCGGCGCCCCGGACCAGACGGTCTGGGCGATCGACGGCGACGGCTGCTTCCAGATGACCAATCAGGAACTCACCACCTGCGCCCTGAACAACATCCCGATCAAGGTCGCCATCATCAACAACGGCGCCCTCGGCATGGTCCGCCAGTGGCAGACCCTGTTCTACAACCAGCGCTACTCCAACACCGTGCTGCACAGCGGCCCGGAGGCGGACGGCAAGCAGCCGAGCGCCGGCACCCGCATCCCCGACTTCGTCAAGTTGTCGGAGGCGATGGGCTGTTACGCGATCCGCTGCGAGTCCCCCGACGACCTCGACAAGTGCATCGAGGAGGCGAACTCGATCAACGACCGCCCCGTCGTGATCGACTTCATCGTCCACGAGGACGCCATGGTGTGGCCGATGGTCGCGGCCGGCACCTCCAACGACGAGGTCATGTTCGCCCGGGACGTCCGCCCCGACTTCGGCGACAACGAAGACGACTGAGCGAGAGAGACGAAAGAGAAATGTCCAAGCACACGCTCTCCGTCCTGGTCGAGAACAAGCCCGGTGTCCTCGCCCGGATCACCGCCCTGTTCTCCCGGCGAGGCTTCAACATCGACTCCCTCGCCGTCGGAGTCACCGAACACCCCGACATCTCCCGCATCACGATCGTGGTGAACGTGATCGAGGCGCTGCCCCTCGAACAGGTCACCAAGCAGCTCAACAAGCTCGTCAACGTGCTGAAGATCGTCGAACTGGAGCCGGGTGCCGCGGTTCAGCGCGAACTCGTTCTGGTGAAGGTGCGCGCCGACAACGAGACGCGCTCCCAGATCGTCGAGATCGTCCAGCTGTTCCGCGCCAAGACCGTCGACGTCTCCCCGGAGGCCGTCACCGTCGAGGCCACCGGCTCCAGCGACAAGCTGTCCGCCATGCTCAAGATGCTGGAGCCGTACGGCATCAAGGAACTGGTCCAGTCCGGCACGATCGCCATCGGCCGCGGCGCCCGCTCCATCACCGACCGCTCGCTGCGCGCGCTCGACCGGTCCGCGTAACCCCTGGAAACGGGCGGCCGGCAACCGTCGGCCGCCCGCATTCCGAGACCCGGAAACTTCACCTCCCGCCGCCGTCATACGGTGGGACGCAACACCTGCACACCAAGGAGAGAACCCAAAGTGGCCGAGCTGTTCTACGACGCCGACGCCGACCTGTCCATCATCCAGGGCCGCAAGGTCGCGGTCATCGGCTACGGCAGCCAGGGCCACGCCCACGCGCTGTCGCTCCGTGACTCCGGCGTCGACGTGCGCGTCGGTCTGCACGAGGGCTCCAAGTCCAAGGCGAAGGCCGAGGAGCAGGGCCTGCGCGTGGTGACGCCGTCCGAGGCCGCCGCCGAGGCCGACGTCATCATGATCCTGGTGCCGGACCCGATCCAGGCCCAGGTCTACGAGGAGTCCATCAAGGACAACCTCAAGGACGGCGACGCGCTGTTCTTCGGCCACGGCCTGAACATCCGCTTCGACTTCATCAAGCCGCCGGCCGGCGTCGACGTCTGCATGGTCGCCCCCAAGGGCCCGGGCCACCTCGTCCGCCGCCAGTACGAGGAGGGCCGCGGCGTTCCGTGTATCGCGGCCGTCGAGCAGGACGCGACCGGCAACGGCTTCGCGCTCGCGCTGTCGTACGCGAAGGGCATCGGCGGCACCCGCGCCGGCGTCATCAAGACGACGTTCACCGAGGAGACCGAGACCGACCTGTTCGGTGAGCAGGCCGTTCTCTGCGGTGGTACGGCCGCGCTGGTCAAGGCCGGTTTCGAGACGCTGACCGAGGCCGGCTACCAGCCCGAGATCGCGTACTTCGAGTGCCTCCACGAGCTGAAGCTGATCGTCGACCTCATGTACGAGGGCGGCCTGGAGAAGATGCGCTGGTCCATCTCCGAGACCGCCGAGTGGGGCGACTACGTCACCGGCCCGCGGATCATCACGGACGAGACCAAGGCCACGATGAAGCAGGTCCTCGCCGAGATCCAGGACGGGACCTTCGCGCGTGAGTGGATGGCCGAGTACCACGGTGGCCTGAAGAAGTACAACGAGTACAAGCAGAAGGACGCCGAGTCCCTGCTGGAGACGACCGGCAAGCAGCTCCGCAAGCTGATGAGCTGGGTCGACGAAGAGGCGTAGGTCCTGGGGCCGAGGGGCCGGAGCGAGCGCTCCGGCCCCTTTGTCCAACCCGTCCAGCCTCGGACGGGTGATCCTTCCGCAGAGGCGCAGGACGACTGTCGGAGCGCCACTACACTGCCGTACTAATACGCGTCAGGCCCACAGCGTCGTGCGTCTCCGCGGCTAGCCCCTCCACCGCCTGCGGCCGTCGGGACGGCCGTCCGCACGCAATGGACTTGTGAGGACTCACGTGAGCTCGAAACCTGTCGTACTCATCGCTGAAGAGCTGTCGCCCGCGACGGTGGACGCCCTCGGCCCGGACTTCGAGATCCGGCACTGCAACGGCGCCGACCGGAGCGAACTGCTCCCCGCGATCGCCGACGTCGACGCGATCCTGATCCGCTCGGCCACCAAGGTCGACGCCGAAGCGGTCGCCGCCGCACGGAAGTTGAAGGTCGTCGCACGAGCCGGCGTCGGCCTCGACAACGTCGACGTCTCCGCCGCCACCAAGGCCGGCGTGATGGTCGTCAACGCCCCCACCTCGAACATCGTCACCGCCGCCGAGCTGGCCTGCGGTCTGCTGCTGGCGACCGCACGCCACATCCCGCAGGCCAACGCCGCGCTGAAGAACGGCGAGTGGAAGCGCAGCAAGTACACGGGCGTCGAGCTCGCCGAGAAGACCCTCGGCGTCGTCGGCCTCGGCCGCATCGGCGCGCTGGTCGCGCAGCGCATGTCCGCGTTCGGCATGAAGGTCGTCGCCTACGACCCCTACATCCAGCCCGCGCGGGCCGCCCAGATGGGCGTCAAGGTCCTGTCGCTGGACGAACTCCTCGAAGTCTCCGACTTCATCACCGTGCACCTGCCCAAGACCCCGGAGACGGTCGGTCTGATCGGCGACGAGGCGCTGCGCAAGGTCAAGCCGACCGTGCGCATCGTCAACGCCGCGCGCGGCGGGATCGTCGACGAGGAGGCGCTGTACTCCGCGCTCAAGGAGGGCCGCGTCGCCGGCGCCGGCCTCGACGTGTACGCGAAGGAGCCCTGCACGGACTCCCCG
Source organism: Streptomyces sp. NPDC058469 (assembly GCF_042721125.1). Taxonomy (NCBI): domain Bacteria; kingdom Bacillati; phylum Actinomycetota; class Actinomycetes; order Kitasatosporales; family Streptomycetaceae; genus Streptomyces; species Streptomyces sp. NPDC058469. Next base: position 804 of record NZ_JBHXME010000124.1, on the reverse strand, counting down.
CTCTTCGAGTTCGACCAGGTCGTCTCCACCCCGCACCTCGGCGCCTCCACGGACGAGGCGCAGGAGAAGGCCGGTGTCTCGGTCGCCAAGTCGGTGCGCCTCGCCCTCGCCGGTGAACTCGTCCCCGACGCGGTGAACGTCCAAGGCGGCGTCATCGCCGAGGACGTCAAGCCGGGCCTGCCGCTCGCCGAGAAGCTCGGCCGCATCTTCACCGCGCTCGCGGGCGAGGTCGCGGTCCGCCTCGACGTCGAGGTCTACGGCGAGATCACCCAGCACGACGTCAAGGTGCTCGAACTCTCCGCGCTCAAGGGCGTGTTCGAGGACGTCGTCGCGGAGACCGTGTCGTACGTCAACGCCCCGCTGTTCGCGCAGGAGCGTGGCGTCGAGGTACGGCTGACGACCAGCTCCGAGTCGGCCGACCACCGCAACGTCGTCACCGTGCGCGGCACGCTCGGCAGCGGCGAGGAGGTCTCGGTCTCCGGCACGCTCGCCGGGCCCAAGAACCTGCAGAAGATCGTCGCGGTCGGCGACTACGACGTCGACCTCGCGCTCGCCGACCACATGGTGGTGCTGCGGTACGAGGACCGTCCCGGGGTTGTCGGCACGGTCGGCCGTGTCTTCGGTGAGGCCGGGATCAACATCGCGGGTATGCAGGTGTCGCGGTCGGTGGCGGGCGGCGAGGCGCTGGCCGTGCTGACCGTCGATGACACGGTGGCCGCGGGTGTGCTGGCGGAGGTGGCCGAGGAGATCGGGGCGACGTCCGCCCGCTCGGTGAACCTGGTCTGAGGCTGAGGTCTTCTGGGG
>NZ_JBHXME010000123.1:0-33907 GCF_042721125.1 Streptomyces sp. NPDC058469 | reverse complement strand
TTGGGGTCGAGGCTGCCGGCCCGGACCATGGTGTTGTCGGAGATCGTGGTGGTGCCGACCGGCGTCGACGTGAAGCGCTGCCCCACGTGGATGCCTCCGGGAATAAAGCGGAGACAGCCTCCTGTTAGCCCCGGAAGGAACCGCACAGCTCACAACAGGAGGCACCCACCGTGGCGGCAGACGACGAGGTCCGGGGCACGACCGACGAGGACCGGGGTGACGAGATCCGGGGTACGGCGCAGGGCACCGCCCCCGTCCCCCTGTCCGTACTGGACCTGGTGACCGTGGGCGCCGGCCGCACCGCCACCGACGCGCTGCGCACCAGCGTGCGGATCGCCGGCCTCGCCGAGTCGCGCGGCTTCCACCGCTACTGGGTCGCCGAGCACCACTCGATGCCGGGCGTGGCCTCCTCCTCGCCCGCCGTGATCCTGGCCCACCTCGCGGCCCACACGGACCGCATCCGCCTCGGCTCGGGCGGCGTCATGCTCCCGAACCACGCGCCGCTCGTCATCGCGGAGCAGTTCGGCACCCTGGAGGCGCTGGCCCCGGGACGTGTCGACCTCGGCCTCGGCCGCGCCCCCGGCACCGACGGCGCCACCGCCGCCGCCCTGCGCCGCACCGACCGGCTGAACGAGGGCGCCGACGACTTCCCCGAGCAACTGGCCGAACTCACCCGCTTCCTGGACGACGACTTCCCGGACGGCCACCCCTACGCCCGCATCCACGCGGTCCCCGGCCCGATCCAGTCGACCTCGCCCGGCGGCGTCCAGTCCCCGCACCGGCCCCCGATCTGGCTGCTCGGCTCCTCCGGCTTCAGCGCCCGCCTGGCCGGCATGCTCGGCCTGCCCTTCGCCTTCGCCCACCACTTCTCCGCGCAGAACACGATCCCGGCGCTGGACCTCTACCGCGAGTCCTTCCGCCCGAGCGCCGCGCTCGACGCGCCGTACGCCCTGATCGGTGTCTCCGCCCTCGCCACCGACGACGAGAAGGAGGCCCGCCGGCAGGTGCTGGCCGCCGCCCTCAACATGGTCCGGCTGCGCACCGGCCGCCCCGGGCTCGTGCCCACCCCGGAAGAGGCCGAGGCGTACGAATTCAGCCCCATGGAGCGGGAGTTCATCACCTCCTGGAACGCCAACGTCATCCACGGCACCGCGGACGAGGTCCGCGCCGGACTCGACGACCTCCAGAAGCGCACGGGAGCCGACGAGTTGATGCTCACGTCCCACGCCCACAACGGCGACCTGCGCCTGCGCTCGTACGAACTGATCGCGGACGCCTACGGATTGACGACCCCTCAGGCCTGATGGACCGGCCTGGGGATCGACGTCCGTCAGGTCTGCTGACAGGCCTTCGTCCCCAGTAGTTCGGAGATACGATCCGGCGCCACCGGACGGGAGTACAGCCACCCCTGTCCGGTGTCGCAGCCGATGCGGCGCAACCGGGCGGCCTGTGCCGAGGTCTCCACGCACTCGGCGGTCACCGACAGGCCCAGCCGGTGGGCGAGTTGGATCATCGCCTCGACGATGACCTCGTCCGCCGGGTTCGGCGGGACCCCCTCGCCCTCGTACTGGAAGCCGCGCACGAACGAACCGTCCAACTTCAGGACGGAGACCGGCAGTCGGCTCAGATACGCCAGGTTCGAGTAACCGGTGCCGAAGTCGTCGATGGCGATGTGCACCCCCATGTCGCTCAGCGCCTGGAGCGTCTGCAGCGGCCGCCCCGCCGACCCCATCACCGCGGACTCGGTCAGCTCCAACTGCAGCAGACGCGGGGCCAGTCCGGTCTCGGCCAGCGTCTTCGCGACGTCCGCGACCAGGTCCGAGTCCCACACCTGACGTACGGCCACGTTGACGCTCACGAAGATCGGCGGCTCGTCCGGGTGGTCCAACTGCCAACGCCGGGCCTGGCGGCAGGCGGTGACCAGGACCCAGCGGCCGAGCTGCACGATCGAGCCGTCCTCCTCGGCCAGTCCGATGAACCGATTCGGCGTCAGCATGCCGAACTGCGGGTGATTCCAGCGCACCAGCGCCTCGACCCCGCGCAGCCGACCGTTCTCCATCCCCACCAACGGCTGGTACTCCAGGGTGAATTCACCCCGCTCGATGGCCGGACGGAGCGTGGAGGCCAGCGCCTGGCGGGTCATCCGGTGCGCGTTGCGCTCCGGATCGAACAGCGTCCAGCGGGACTTGCCGTCCGCCTTCGCCCAGTACAGCGTCGTGTCGGCGGCCTGCATCAGCCCGGTGGCGGTCGTCCCGGACGCGTGCCGCTCGACCACACCGATCGACGCCGACAGCGACAGCCGCTGCCCGGACAGGTCGAACGGCGCCTGCAACGCCTTCAGCACCGACTCGGCGAGATCGGCCAGTTGGTCGGTCCCGGTCGAGTCCTCGACGAGCAGCGCGAACTCGTCACCACCGAGCCGCGCCACCAGCGGAGAACTCGCCCGGGCGTAACCCGCCTCGTCCGCACACCGCGTCAACCGCTCCGCCACGGCGGCCAGCAGCCGGTCGCCGACCCGGTGGCCGAGCGTGTCGTTGACCGCCTTGAAGCCGTCCAGATCCAGATAGCACAGGCCGATCCGCCCGGTACCGCCCTGCTCGTACGACTCCGCCTCCAGCGCGGCCGAGAGCCGCTCGAAGAACAGCGTGCGGTTGGGCAGCCGGGTCACCGGGTCGTGCATCTCCAAGTGCCGTAGCCGCGCCTGGAGTTCACGGCGGGCGCTGATGTCGGTGAGTGACAGCAGCACACTGTGCTCCTCGGCCGGCAGCGGCGCCACGGTCACCTGCACCCACAGCACGTGCCCGTCGGGGTGCTTGACCCGTCGGGTGCAGCTCAGCTTGGCCTGTCGGCCGCGCAGCACCTCGCGATAGGCGTGCCACGTGCGCGCCTCCGACTTCAGGTCCATCAGATCGGCCGCGACCAGCCCGGTCAGCGCGGCACCCGCCTTGCCGAGCAGCGCGCCGAACGTGTCGTTCGCGCTGACGACCAGGCCGTCGCGGTCCACGACGGCCATCGCGAGGGGGGCCGCGGAGAAGGCGGACCCGAGCAGGCCGTCTTCGAGGGACTCAAGGGACCCGGGGGACTCGTGGGAATCCGGGAACTCGGTGGAATCGGGGAAATCGGTACGAGGCGATGCCTCGCCATTACTCTCTGTGACGGCTGGCCGGATGAGGTCTGCCGCGGGCGCCGGCCCTTCGGACGTTCCGCTCACCGCTCGCTCCCGCAGTGCACTCGATCTTCGGATGGGTCTCGTCGGGATGGCCGACCGGGTGGGGGGCCGCCGCGCCGTGTCCGTGCAGGAAAGTGTGCCGATCATAGAGGTTGGCCCCCGGCCCTTCCAGCCACTGTCCAGTGTCCCGGAACAACGGCCCATTCCGGCAGATCGTTTCCGCCCGCACCTGGACGGGTTCTTGAAATGGCCGACCACATGTGACGTTCCGTGAGTGTTTCCGGATGTCGGTCCGGGCGTGTCTCAGCCGTCCCGGGCGTCCCTCTCACCCTTCTGGTGCAGATAAACAGGGCATACCCCAACAAACCATCACAGGCTGGGTGTCGGTGTCCCGCGAACCCGCTCCCGGAGGTCCACGTGCCGTGTCAGCTCCCCCTCAAGGGGCTCTCCCGTACGGCGCTCAAGGGGCTCGCCCAGTGGCGGACGCGCCCCGGACTGCGCGGCACCGCGGCCGTGTTCACCACGATGTCCGCGCTCGCCGCGACCTCGATCATGTCCAGCCAGTCGGTCGCCGAGCCGTTCTCGACCACACCCTGTGCCCTCAAGCGCACCGACGCCCACCACTCGGAGGGCCTCGACACCTGGAACGCCGCCTACCCGCGCCCCACCCGCGCGCTCGACGCGGTGATGGTCTTCCTCTCCTTCCCCGACGCGACCCCGCGGGCCACCCCCGCCGAACTCGCCGCCGACCACTTCCCGGCCACCTCCCGCTTCTACGAACGCGCCTCCTACGGCAGGTTCACGCTCCGCCCGCACCCGCTGCGGAACTGGATCCGCATGCCGCACGCGTCGACGTCGTACGCCATACAGCGCGACTGGAACCCGGTGAACCGCGCCGCGTACCTCCGCGACGCGCTCGCCGCCTCCGACCACGAGGTCGACTTCTCGCGCTACGACATCGTCTACTTCGTGGCCGATCCGGACGCGCCCGGTGTGGACTCGGACGCGACGAAGGTCGTCAACCTGGACACCCCGCTGCGGGCCGACGGCACCGACATCCGACGGGTCGTCACGGTCTTCGAGAAGCACCCCCCGGACCGGCTCGTCCTCGCCCACGAGACCGGCCACGTCTTCGACCTGCCCGACCTCTACCACCGGCCGGTGGACGGCAAGGGCGACTGGGACACCTACGTCGGCGACTGGGACCTGATGGGCAGCCAGTTCGGCCTCGCCCCGGACCTGTTCGCCTGGCACAAGTGGAAGCTGGGCTGGCTGGATCCGCGCCAGGTGGTGTGCGTACGGGGGACCGCGCCGACCCGGCTGACCCTGGAACCCGTGGCCGCCGGGCCCGGTACCTCCGCGGCAGGCAGCGCTGCGGGGTCGCCGGCGTTCGGGCTCGGCTTCGGGACCAAGCTGGCGGTCGTGCGCACCGGGACGGACAGCGCGCTGGCCTTCGAGGCGCGCAGCCCCGTCGGCAACGACGGCACGGCCTGCAAACAGGGCGTCCTCGTGTACCGGGTGCGCGGCGGCGCGGCCTCCGGGAGCGGCCCGATCGAGGTCGTCGACGCCCACCCGCACACCGAGGCCTGCTGGGAGACCTCGGTCTACCCGCCGCTCGCCGACGCCCCGGTCTCCCTCGGCGAGAGCTTCACCGTGCCCGGCGACAACGTGAAGGTCGAGGTGGAGGGACGGACGGCTTCGGGGGCGTGGACGGTGGTGATCACGCCGGGGGAGCCGGGCTGAAAACCCCGGACCACTGGTGGCGGGGGGTGTGGGTGGCGAAGCCCCCGCAACGCGCGGCGAAGCCGCGCAAAAACAACGATGGCGAGGCCGGTTCGCGCTTTCCGCGAACATGCCTCGCCATCGCTAGCGTGCGCCGCCAGGGACTCGAACCCCGGACCCGCTGATTAAGAGTCAGCTGCTCTAACCAACTGAGCTAGCGGCGCCTGCTGACGTCGTAGACCTTAGCATCCTGATCCGGGGGAGGAAAAATCGATATCCGTACGGCGGTCCGGGCCGCCCGCACGGCCGCCCAGAGCAGGATTTCGGCGCCGGGAAGCCAGGGTCGACGGGTGTCCGGAGCGACCAGCCAGCGCGAGTCGAACGGGGCCGGCGCGGCCCCGCCGACCAGCGCCGGGACGGTCACCGCGTCGCCCTTGCCGTGGCACAGCAGCGGCGGGACGGACCCCGTACGGCTGTGCTCCCCGGGGTGCGCGCCCCACTCCTCCCAGCCCAGCAGCGACGGCAGCCGCTGAGCCGTACCGGGGCCGGCGAACAGGAGCATCCGTCCCCGGTATGTCGCGACCGGTCCGGAGCCGGGGCCCTCGTCCCACAAGCGGTCGACCATGCGGCGCCCGAAGATCGCCGGGGCGTTCACCACGTCGAAGGCGGAGCCGCAGGGCAGGACGACCGGGGCGTCCGGCCGCTCCTTCCAGAGGGCGAGGGTGCTGCGCGGATACGTTCCTGCCGAGGCGAGCCAGGCGGCACCGTCCGAGGTGACGCCCGAGATGTCGAAGCGGTCGGCGAAGGGCTCATCCTGTGTGCTGCTCATGACTCATAGATCTACCGGCCGTGAGCGTCCGGTCTCTGAGGGTTGCCGGAAATCGGGACAGGAGGGGGCGGGAGGGAGTATCTTGCCCAACCGGCATATGCCAGAAGTCCTTTCTGGTGCCGGGTGGGGTGTGGGGGGAGTTGTGGGAGTTGTGAGGTGCGGCGGGAATTGTGGGCCCTGACTCCCTAGCCCCCTAACCCCCGGCCCCGGGGTCACACGGGGTCGACGGCCCCGCTGTCCCGGCCCTCGGTGCCGCGCAGCAGGTCCCGTCCGAACTCGACCATCTTCTTCGCGTAGTCCTCGGTCCACTCGGCGCGCTCGGCGATGTCCGCCGGCGTCAGCCGGTCGAACCGGCGCGGATCGGCGAGCTGCGCCGCCGCGATCGCCTGGAACTCCACCGCGCGGTCGGTCGCGGCGCGGAACGCGTGCGTCAGCTCCGTCGCACGGGCCAGCAGCGCACGGGGGTCGTCCATCGACTCCAGGTCGAAGAAGTGCTCCGGGTCCTCGGCCGCCTGCGCGGGCTCGAAGAGCAGGGGCGCGGGGCGTAGCCGCGATTCATTGCGACGCGGCGTGTGCTCCGCCATGTCTTCTCCTCCTCGTACGTCACGGATGACCCGCCTCACGAGCCGGACCACCGTCCATTGTCCCCCGGCGGCGCAAGGGGCCCCGGGCATACCCTTGAGGCACGGGATCCAGTGCCATGTGAGGGGTTTCCCAGTGGTCCGGCACTGTATTCGTCGGCTGCCGCCCGCATGGCGTGGGCATCGGCCGGATTGCTTCCCGGCTGTCGTATGTTGAGTGATCCCGCGCGGTTGTGCCGCGGCGGGACCACACATCGTGAGAACGGCGGGACAGTGAGGGAAGCGGCCATCACCTCTGCGGACGTCTCCGTGGAACAGCGAGCGGTCCGGTACGAGTGGACAACGGTCACCAGCGCGCTCATGGACGGCACACGGGTCGCCGAAGCCGTGCGCGTGTGGGCGGAGAACGCGGGCGACGGCGGACGCTGGCTCGGCGGGTGGACATCGGAGAACGGCGAACTCGGACGTGTCTGGGTGCTGCGGTCGTTCCCGGACGAGGAAACTCTCCTCGCCGCCCGGCACGCCATGCGGCTGGGTGGGCACCCGCTCTCCGGGACGGCCGAGGTCACCGGCATCGACGTGGCGAGCTTCGCGGGGCTGCCGATGATGCCGAAGGTGGAGGTGGGGACGCTCGGGCCGGCGTACGAGATCCGTGATTACACGCTCGTTCCCGGCGGTCTACCAGGAACGATCCAGGGCTGGCGCCGAGCGCTTCCGGAGCGCGACCCGATCGACCCGGTCACGGTCGTGATGTACGCGCTCGACGGCCCCGAACGCATCGTGCACGTGTGGCCCTTCCAGAGTCTCGACGAACGCGTCCGCATCCGGCGAGAGCTCTACGCCGCGGGCACCTGGCCGCCACCCGGCGGCCCTGAACGCATCGCTCACGCGACCTCGACGATCGCTTGGCCCGTCCCGGGTTCACCGCTGTCCTGACGGTGCTCCTCCGCGCTACGGCCGCCACACCACCCGGTGTTCCGCGAGGTGTGCCAGCACCGCGTGGTTCGCCTCCCACCCGTCCGGGAATTTCACCGTCACCCCCAGCTGCACCGGCTCCGTCGACGGGTGGTCGTCCAGGAGCTCGGTCACGCCCGCTCGGCAGATCACGATGCAGGCGTGGCGGTGGCGGGAGGCGAGGACGCAGAGGCGGCCCGTCTCCAGGTGGAAGGCGGTGGCGTCGGGGCGGCCGGAGAGCGGGTGGAGGACCACCGTGACGTCGAACTCCCGGCCCTGGAGCCGGTTCGCCGTGTCCACGGTGACGTCCGTGACGCCCAACTCACCCAGCGCCGCACGGACCGCCGCCGCCTGGTCCCGGTGCGCGGTGCCGATCGCGATGCGGTCGGCGGTCAGGGGAGTGGGGTCCGGTGAGCGCTCCGACGTGGCCGCGCCGCCCCGGTCCAGCAGCCGTCGTACGACCGTCGCCACCGCCCGCACCGCCTCCGGGTCCGTACGAGGAGTGTGGCGGGCGGGCAGTTCCAGCAGGCCCCAGCCCGACTCGGCGGCCTCGTCGATCACCCGGTCCGGGCCCGAACCGTCCGACGGGACACCGAAGGTGAGCCGCCGGTCGCCGTGGCCCGTGCCGCTGCGGAAGCGGGTGTACGGGTAGAACGCGTCCGAGACCAGCGGGGCCGCCGATGCCGGGAGCCGCCAGGACACGGGCAGGCGGTGCTGCGGCAGTTCGGGATTGTGGGCGAGCAGTGTCGTGACCGCGGAGGCCGAGGGGTCGTACGACAGGCCCGCCCACTGCTCCGCGCCGACGATCGCGAACGGGTCCAACTGGCCCGGGTCACCCACGAACAGCGCCCGCTCGAACAGCCCGGCCACGGCCAGCAGCGAGTCCGAGCGCATCTGGTACGCCTCGTCGACGATCGCGTGCCGCCACGGCTCGTCCACCTTGACGTGCGCCCACTTGGCCGCCGTCGAGATGACGACAGGGAGCCCGGCGAGTTCGCCCGCCTTCGCCGACTTCCGTACGTTCGGCAGGTCGTCCAGCGCCTTGTCGTACGGGTCCGCGTCACTGCTGTGCAGGCGGCCGACCGGCAGCTCGCCGTTCTTCTCGGCGAGCCGCAGGACGAGGTCGTCGACCTGGGCGTTCGTCTGCGCGACCACCATCAACGGGCGCCCGGCGTCGGCCAGTTCGAGTGCCGCGCGGACGACGAGGGTGGACTTGCCGGCGCCCGGCGGGGAGTCGACGACGACTCCGCGAGCCGTGCCGTGCAGGGTGTCGCGGAGGATCGCGTCGGTGGCGCGGCCGGCCTCGGCACCGGGGTCGAACACGGTGTCGGCGCTCACAGCACGTCCTCCTCGGTCACCGGGTCGGCGGACTCCTGCACGGCGCTCTCCTCGCCCGGCGGGCCCCCGTGCGTCCACGGTGTCTCCTCCTGGTCGGGCAACTTCGCGCCGCCCCGCTGCTCGTGCTCGAACAGCGTGAAGCAGATCCGGTCGCCCTTCTCCGGCAGCGAACCGGTCTCCGGCTCCTTGCCGCGGCCCATCTTGTCGACGACTCGGAGGATGACGAGGGCGCCGTCCTCCTCGTGGCCCACGAACTCGGCCGACTGCGGCTTCCCGCCGAGCGACCGGAACACCTTCACCCGCTCCCCGAGATGCGGCCGGTCGTCCGTGCGCACGGTCACCAGCGGGCGTGGGCGGGGGCTCTTGCCCTCGCTGTACGCCATGACGACATCCGTGACCTCGCCCGCGAACGCCTCCCCGGCGAGCCGTCGCCCGGCCATCACCAGCGGGTCGTCCAGGGCCTCCTGAGCGTCCAGCCGGGCCTGTTCGCGCTCGCGCGTGGCGAGCTTGTTGGCGGCGGTGACCGCGTCGTCGCGGCGCGGCTGCGGGGGCTCACCGGCGGTGATCCGGTCCCGGTGACCGGTGAACGACCAGCGGTCCCGGGTCCACCGGTCGACGGCGTGCGCGCCCTCCGGCAACGCCCGCAGCAGGTCGAGCCCGTGCCACACCGCGTCCCAGGTGGGGCGGGTGATGCCCTCGACGAGGAACCTGATCTCCCGCTCGGCGGCGGTGAGTTCACCGAGCCGGTCGTCGGCCTCCAGACCGTCCTCGGCGGCGGCGAGAGCGGTACGGGCGCGGTCGTAGCGCTCGATGGCGGGGGCGAGCAGCTTGTTGTCGAACGCCGGGTCGGTGGCCGGGCCGGCCGGCGGGCACATCAACTGGCCCCGCGCGTCCCGCCGTAGCTCCGCTTCGAGTGCGGCCTCGGCGCCCGAGACGCCGCCCGGTGGGTCGATCCAGGCGAGCAGCGCGGCCAGGTGCTGGTCCTCCAGGCTGGACTGACCGGTGGCCCAGTGCCGGCCGAGCACCTCGGTGAGCGCGAGCAGCAGCGCGGAACCGGGCACCCGGGCCCGCTCCCCGAAGTGCGTCAGCCAGCGCCCTAGCAACGGCACGCGCGGCGGCGCGGGATGCGGGGTCTCCGGGTCCTGCTCGGCGGTCCGGCGAAACCGCATCGAACGCCCCAGCAGCCGCACCAACTCGATGCCCGCGCGGCTCGGCACGATCAACTGCGGGGCATCCGCGCACAGTTCGACCTCGACCTTGACGCGCTTGCCGGTCTCCGGATCGGTCTCGTTCCGCTCGGCGGCCTCGACGTCGTCCGCGAAGGTGTCGATGTACGGCAGGACCACGTCCGCCAGCTCGGCCAGGAACGCGAACCTCAGGTCCCGGTCCCGCGGTTGCGGTACGACGAACAGCCGCGGTGCGTCCCGGTCCGTACCGACGAGCGCGCCCAGCGGCGCCCCGGCCTCACCGGCGGTGGTGAGCGGCACGAGGACGAGGGGGCGCCCGGAGAGGTGCCGGTGCAGGACGGTGGCGGCGGGCTGGGCCCGGCCGGTCTGAACTGCCTCCAGCCGGGCGAGAGTCGAGATCAGCGACACGGGGTCCCCTCCTGTCGCTCGGCCAGGACTTCCTGCCGGTTTTCCCGCTCCTCCTGGTGGGATGCCAGCGCCTCGGCCCGTAGCTCCGCCGCCCTGCGCAGCGCTGCCACTGCCGGGTCGTCAGGGTCGCCGGACTCGCCGTGGGCCGCCGCGAGGACCTCGTCGACCGTGGTCAGGTCGCCGAGTTCGGCGCGGAGGGAGCGGCCGAGGGTGGTGACCGCGCCGGAGGTGCGGGAGTGGTCGCGGCAGTGGAAGGCCAACTCGCAGGCGGCCAGGCATTCGGGGGCGTAGGCCGCGGGGACCGACTCGACGGCGGCGGTCAGCTCGGCGGCCGGGCGGTCGGGGGCGAAGCAGGTGCCCTCGGGGAGGGTGTCGGCGATGTCCTCGATGCGGGTGAGGCGGGCCAGTTGGCGGCCGGTGACCGCGCGCTGCTTGCGGACGTCGACGGCGGACGCGGTGGGCAGGTTCGAGAAGTCCTTCGGGCAGACCAGCAGGATGCGGTGACGGACTCGGGGAGCGGGATTCAGATGGGCTGCGACCTCTTCCAGCGCCAGCACGTACACCGCCGACTGGCGGGCCGCGGCGCCGACCTTCGCCGGGTCCGCCGAACCGTCCAGCATCGGGAAGGACTTGATCTCCACGACCGTCCAACTGCCGTCCGGGTGCACGACGACCGCGTCCGGCTCCAGGAACGCGGGCGAACCCGCCACGTCGAGGGCGAGCATGGGGTGGTCGAGCAGGGTCCAGGCGGCGGCTTCGGTGGCCTCGCGCAGCGCGAGCGCCGTACGTGCCGCGCGCCCCTCGGGGCCGATCGCGGTCAGCTCGGGCACCCGCGCGCGGGTCGGCGGCTCGGCACCCGGGTCCAGCTTCTCGTGCACCAGCCGCAGCAGCTCCGCGCCGCCGTCCGCCTTGACCCGGGCCTCGAAGGCGTTGCCCCGCATGAAGGCGAACTGGGACTGCCCGAAGGCCGACGGCGATCCGAGCGCGTCGGCCAGCACCGCCTTGTTCACCCCCGCGCCGTCCAGGATCGCCCGCCGCTTGCAGCCCGGGTTCGCGGCCAGGGCCGCGAGGGCGCGCGCGTCCAGCGCCTTGGCCGGGACGTCCGGGCCGCGCAGCTCAGCGAGCCGGTGCCGGAGCGCCGTCCCCCGCGTCCGTGGGGGAGGCACCCGGCTCGGCTCCGGTACCGAGCTGTGACTCGCGCTGCCGTGGAATTCGCTCACCCGGCGAAGTCTGGCATCCGCCACTGACAATTGAGGTTTCTGAGCCACGAGAGGCGTCACGGGAAGCATCACGAGAGGCGTCACGGGAGCGGGCCGCGACGAGTGAGCCGCGCCCCTCGAACCGCACCCTGATCAAGTTCGCGGCCTTCATCACCTGCGGCGCCAGCAGGAACCCGAACCCCATCACGACCACGCCCGCGACCGCGTCGAGGAGGTAGTGGTTCGCGGTGCCCATCACCACGATCGCCGTCAGCAGCGGATAGGCGACCCCGACGACCTTGGTCAGCCGCGTCCCGCCGTAGCGCCAGAGCATCACACCGCACCACAGGGCCCAGCCGCAGTGCAGGCTCGGCATCGCCGCGTACTGGTTCGTCATGCCGCCCAGGCCGCGCGGCGCGCTCGCGTCGCCGCCCCACCAGCCGTACGAGCTGTACTCGGCCATCGTGTCGACGAAGCCGTAGCCGGGGGAGAGCAGGCGGGGCGGGCAGGTCGGGAGCAGGGTGAAGCCGATCAGGCCGATGAACGTGGACGTCATCAGCCAGGTACGGGCCGCGCGGTAGACCTGCGCGCGTGACCTGAACAGCCAGATCAGGATCACGGGCGTGATCAGGTAGTGCAGCGACGCGTACCAGAAGTCCGCCGGTATGCCGAGCCAGGACTCGCGCGTGAACAGGCGGTTGAGCGGGTGCTCGGCGTTGATGTGCAGGAACTTCTCGACGCGCAGGATCGCCAGACCGTGGTCCACGGCGCTCGCCGTGTCGCCCCGGGCCAGCAGCCGGCCCGCCGAGTACGAGGCGTACACCAGGAGGATCAGCGGCAGCTCGGTCCACCAGCGCAGCCGGGTTCGCCGGTCCGCCTCGATGCCTGGTGTCTCGGTCTGCGGCATCCGATCGCCCTCCCCCTTCTGTACTGGTGCGGTGCCCATCGTTCGGCCCGGTAGTCCGAGCGGGACACTTTACGGCGTATGCGCGCGCCCTGTTTCGGGCGCCCCCGGACCTCAAAGACGCAGAGATCGCCCCCCGGGTTGCCCTTTTCAAGGGTGAGCGATGATGGAGTGACCCGCCTCTCGTTTTCTCCCGGAAGGGTCCTTCATGGCACCGCGCATCCTGCTGGCCCGGCACGGACAGACGGAATGGTCGCTGTCCGGGAAGCACACCGGCAGGACCGACGTCCCGCTCCTCGAAGAGGGCCGACGCGGCGCCAAGGTGCTCGGCGAGCGACTGCACCGGGCCCCCTTCGACGGGCTCCCCGGGGTGGAGGTGCGCACCAGCCCGCTGGCACGCGCGCGTGAGACCTGCGAACTCGCCGGCTTCGGCGACCGCGCGACCGCCTGGGACACGCTCATGGAGTGGGACTACGGCGCCTACGAGGGCATGACCCCGGAGGAGATCCGTTCCGTACGGCCCGATTGGCTGATCTGGCGCGACGGCGTCCCCGAAGGGGAGACTCTCGCCGAGGTGACCGCCCGCGCGGACGAGGTCGTCGCCTGGGCGCGCGCCGAGGACCGTGACGTGCTGGTGTTCGCCCACGGCCACATCCTGCGGTCGATCGGCGCCCGCTGGCTGGGCCTGCCGATCGACTTCGCGGCGCGGATACGGCTCAACCCGACGTCCTTGTCGGTGCTCGGCTGGGCCTACGGCGAACCGGCGATCGAGAGCTGGAACGACCTGGGCCATCTGGTCGCCTAAGAGCAGGCGCCCCAAAGGGGCGCGGGGAACTGCGCGCCCAGCCCCCACCGGGCCGCAGAACAACTACGCAGTACGAGGCAGACTCGAGTGCCTCTCCAGAAACGTAGACACCCCCGAAGCCCGCCGGTGAGGCAACAGCACCCGCGCAGTCCCCGCCAGCATCGTCTGAATCCGCGACGACTGCACCAGGTCCAAAAGATCAAGCACCCGCATCCCCGCCGTCGCCGCCTCATCCGGTCGACCGCCGCGCGCCAAGTCGTCCGCGAGTTCGGCCGTATAGAGGGCGATGTTCCGCGTGAAGTGCGGGTCCTGGAGATGTGCCGCGCGTCGTGCGTGGCGTGCCGCGCGCGGCCAGTCGCCCAGCGTCGACCAGCACTGCGCCTCAAGACCCTCCAACTCGGCCTCTCCGTAGAAGCTCATCCACTCGGGGTCGGCGTCCGAGTGGCCCCGCTCGTAGAGGGCCTGCGCGCGGGCCAGCGCCTGTTCGCAGCCGGTGCGGTCGGCGAGGCCCGCCCAGCCGCCCGCCTCGCGCAGCGCGAGCAGGGACATCAGGCGGGCGGAGCCCAGCGGGCGTCCGACGCGCTGCGCGGCCTGCGCGGCGCGCACCGCCTCGCGCGGGCGTCCCGCGTCCCGCGCGAGGAACGCCGTATTGCAGAAGGCGTGTGCCTCAAGGCCCGGGTCGCCGGTCACCCGGGCTGTGGCGAGCGCCTCCGCGTAGTGCGAGCGGGCGTCGTCGAAGCGGCCGGAGTCGTGGGCCAGCCAGCCCACCGAGATGGCGAGTTCACCGGCTCCGGAGTGCAGTCTCTCGGCGACCGACTGCCGGGTGGTGCCCGCGTCGAGCAGGGCGTAGGCGGCGCGCAGCGGGGCCGCCGCGCGCCGGTAGAGGCCGTCGGCGCCGTGCCGGTCGTCGAGCAGCCGGATTCTGCGGACGGCCTCTTCGAGGGCGCCCGCCTCGCTCGTACCGGGGCGGCGGACGGAACGTTCCGTTGCCACGGCGTCGTAGGTGAGCCCGAGCGGGCCCAGCGTGCCGGCGGCCACCGTGACGGTGCCGCCCCTCATGAATGCGCGACGCAGCACGTCGCTCTCCTCGCGGTTCTCGTGGTTCTCGTGCGTGTCGTACGGGTCCTGCGTGTCATACGGCTCGTACACCTCTCGCGTCTCACCCGTCCCGGCCGCGTCATCCGTGGTGTGAGCCGGGCTTGTGGAGTGTGCGGGGGGCGTGTCCTCGGCGGTGCGCGCCCCGCGTCCGCGCACGGACGAGCGGGGTGCGAAGCCGAGGTCGGCGAGCGTGCGGCCGGGGAACATGTGCAGGAACACCCGTTCGTACGCGTAGTTGGGGCAGCGGATCTCACCGGCCTCGACCCGGCCGACGTAGCGCGCGTCGCAGCTGACCCGCTCGCCGATCTCCCGCGCGGACCGGCGTACGGCCGCGGCGAACTCCGCCGGTGAGCGCTGTCCGCGCAGCCGCCGGAAGGCGAGATTGGGTCTCGGGGGTTGGGGGAACGGGGACGGGGTCACCATTGACGACGCCATGGCCGGGTCCTCTCGTGCGAACCGTCGAACCATGCCGGATTCAGGGTGACTTGTTGAGTGACGCCCTGTTTCCAGCGGGCAAGAACGTACCTGCTGTGCATGACCCGCCACGCAGGGTTTGGCTACAAACCGGATATCTCATCCGGGATCTGCCATGAACTGCCATCCTTTGCGGCGGACTTGTGCCGTAGCCGTTGACGCTTCAACGCGTTGAACTCCATGGACCGGGAGCCGCCCGACTCCTGACCCGCTCGTCCAAGGAGGGGTTCCGTGGTGGAGACCGGGATGGAGACCAGGCAGAGCGTCGATCCTCGAATGCCGAGCGCGGAGTGCAGTGCGCCACCGTTCGTGGACCCGGCCTGTGACCTGGTGACGGTGCCGACGCGGCAGGGGCTGGAGGCGGTCGACATCCTGCGGCGCGGCGCGTGCGACGGGGTCGGCCCCGTCCTGCACGACGACGGCGACGACACCCTCGGCTTCCTGGTACCGCCGGGCACGGCGGCCGCCTGGGACCTGCCGGGCAGCACCTGCACGGAGACCAACGGCCGGGGTCTGCGCCTCGCCCCCGACCCCGAGCCCCCCGTCGAGGGGTCCGACTGGCTCCTGCCCCCCGGCGACACCGACCTGGCAACGGACCCGGAGGTCCTACGGGCCGCCCTGGGAGAGGCCGCCCGCCTGATCGAGGCGGCGGACGGCTGCCGGTGACGGGCCCTCGCCGATGCCGGGCGCGCCGTACCGCCCCAGGCCCCCGATAATGGGCCAATGGGAAAGTCCAGGACCCCCCGGCGCGGTGGCGCCACCGCCGAAGCCGTCGTCGAGGCTGTCGACGGTGGGCTCGCCGAGTTGATACCCGACCGGGAACGCGCGCGTGCCTGGACGCTGCTGATCGACGGGGCGCCGCAGTCGTACGTCGACCTTGATGACCCCGCGTATCTGTCCTTCGAGTACCAGCGGCGGCTCGGGCATGTCATTGATCTCGCGGCGCCCGTCGGGAAGCCGATCCACGTCGTGCACCTCGGCGGTGGTGCCCTCACGCTCGCCCGGTATGTCGCCGCGACCCGCCCCCGTTCCACCCAGCAGGTCGTCGAGTTCGACGCGGCGCTCGTCCAACTGGTCCGGCGGGAGCTGCCGTTGGACCCGAACGCGCGGATCAGGGTGCGGTCGACCGACGCCCGCGCGGGGCTCGCGAAGGTACCCGAGGGGTGGGCCGACCTCGTCGTCGCGGACGTCTTCAGCGGCGCCCGTACGCCCGCCCACCTCACCTCCACCGAATTCCTCGACGAGGTGCGCCGGGCGCTCAAACCCGGTGGGCTCTACGCCGCCAACCTCGCCGACGGGCCCCCGCTCGCCCACCTGCGCGGTCAGATCGCCACCGTGGCCGCCCGGTTCGCGGAACGCGCGCTGATCGCCGACCCGACCGTGCTGCGCGGCAAGCGGTTCGGCAACGCGGTGCTCGTCGCCTCCGACCACCCGCTGCCGCTCGCCGAGTTGACCCGGCGCGCCGCCTCCGACCCGCACCCGGGCCGACTCGAACACGGCAAGGAACTCACCGACTTCACGGGCGGCGCCGTACCGGTGACGGACGCCGCGGCGGTCGCCTCACCGGCACCGCCCCCGTCCGTGTTCCGCTAGAAGTCACCGATTCCGGCTAGTAGTTGCCGACGTCCACCCGCGGCGCCCCGTCGTGCCACGTGCAGATCACCGACACCTTGTCCGTGCCCTTGGTGAACTCCACCCGTAGCCACGATTCCGTCTTCCACACCTGCATCGACCAGCCCGTACCCGGTGTCGCCGACACGAGCGTCACATAGGCCGGCGCGACGTCGAGTTCGAGCACCACCCGCCCGCCGTCCGTGGCGTAGCTCTTGACCTGGCCGGAGGGGGAAGCGGTGGGGGACGGGCTCGTGGTCGTCGTCTTCGTGGGGCTCGGGCTGGGGCTGCGGGTCGGTGTCGGGGTGCTCGACGGGCTCGGTGACGACTCCGCCCGCACCGTCGGCGTCGCCGGTGGCTTCGCCTCCTGCGCGCTCGCGCCGGCCGCCGTGATGGGCAGGGCGCGCGGCGGGTCGTAGGCCGTGCCGGTCATGACCGTGTGGACGCCCCACCAGGACAGCGTGACGGCCGCGCCGGTGGCGAGCGACCAAGCCAGCACGTGTACGAGTCCGTTGACGAGTCCTCTGGGCATCGCCGCCATACTGCCCCACGCGCCCCACAGGTGTCCCGTCGATCTCCCACCGGTTGTCCACAGACGGGAGTTGTCCACAGGCCCGGATGCGGGTCGCCCGCATGAAGTACGGTGCGGCGCATGGCAAGTGTGCTCGTGGTCGAGGACGACCAGTTCGTACGCTCGGCCCTCATCCGGCATCTGACCGATGCCGCGCACACGGTGCGCAGTGTCGGCACGGCACTTGAGGCGCTGCGCGAGGTCGCCCATTTCCGTTTCGACGTGGTCATCCTGGACCTCGGACTGCCCGATCTGGACGGGTCCGAGGCGCTGAAGATGCTGCGCGGGATCACGGATGTCCCCGTGATCATCGCCACTGCTCGGGACGACGAGACCGAGATCGTCCGGTTGCTCAACGCGGGCGCGGACGACTACCTCACCAAGCCCTTCTCGGTCGACCATCTGTCCGCCCGCATGTCCGCTGTTCTACGACGCTCCCGTGCCGCCACCGGCGAGGCACCCCCGTCGACGGTCATCCGCGTCGGCGGCCTCACCGTCGACCCGCTGCGCCGCCAGGCCGAGCTGGACGGCGTCCGACTCGACCTCACCCGGCGCGAGTTCGACCTGCTCGCCTTCCTGGCAGGACGCCCCGGTGTCGTCGTACCGCGCAAGGAACTCCTCGCAGAGGTGTGGCAGCAGTCCTACGGCGACGACCAGACCATCGACGTCCATCTGTCGTGGCTGCGCCGGAAGTTGGGGGAGACGGCGGCCCGGCCGCGTTATCTGCACACCCTGCGCGGTGTCGGCGTGAAGCTGGAGCCACCGGGAGCGGAGTCGCTGCGATGAGGTGGGCGCTGGTCAGGGTCTGTCTGGCGATCGCGGCGATGGTCGTCGTCGCCTTCGCGGTGCCGCTCGGCCTGGTCATCAAGGAGATGGCCCGCGACCGCGCCTTCTCGAACGCCGAGCGGGAGACCGCGGCCGTTGCCCCCGCGCTGTCCATCACCACGGACCGGGACCAGTTGGAGAAGGTCGTCGCCTCCGCGGGCGCGGACTCGGGGATGGCCGTCCACATACCGGCCGGGGACGGGAAAGCCGCCGTCGACATCGGGCTGCAACGCGCCGTCGGCAAGGACATCGCGACCGTACGGAAGCTGGGCCGCGCCTCCACCACCGAGGTGCCCGGCGGCTCGGTCCTGCTCCAGCCGGTCGCGCTCAGCTCCGGCGAGATATCGGTCGTCGAGGTGTACGTCCCGGAGTCCGAGGTCAGCAACGGCGTCGGGACGGCCTGGGCGGTGCTCGCCGGTGTCGGCATCGCGCTGATCGTCGGGTCCGTCGCGGTCGCCGACCGGCTGGGCGTACGGATGGTGCAGCCCGCGCAGCGCCTCGTCGAGGGCGCGCACGAACTGGGGGAGGGGAAGCTGGGCGCACGCGTCCCGGAGGAGGGGCCGACCGAACTGCGGCTGGCGGCGGTCGCGTTCAACTCGATGGCCGACCAGGTCGTACAACTGCTGGCGAACGAAAGGGAGTTGGCGGCAGACCTGTCCCACCGCCTCCGCACACCCCTCACCGTGCTGCGGCTCAACGCGGCCTCGCTCGGGGACGGTCCTGCCGCCGAGCAGACGCGGACCGCCGTCGCGCAGCTGGAGCGGGAGGTCGACACGATCATCCGGACCGCGCGCGAGGCCAAGCCGCAGACCGTGGCGGCCGGGACCGGCGCCGGGTGCGACGCGGCCGAGGTGGTGCGCGAGCGGATGCGGTTCTGGTCGGCGCTGGCCGAGGACGAGGGCCGCAAGGTGCGGGTCGCCGGGGTGGAGCGGCCGGTGCGGATACCCGTCGCCCGGGCTGATCTGGTCGCCGCCCTTGACGCCCTGCTGGGCAACGTGTTCCGGCACACCCCCGAGGGCACGGCCTTCGCGGTCGACGTGCACAACGCCGAGGACGCGGTGATCATGCTCGTCTCGGACGCGGGCTCCGGCATACGGGACCCCGAGGCGGCCATGGCCCGCGGGCGGGGCTCCGGCAGCGCCGGGTCGACCGGGCTCGGGCTGGACATCGTGCGCCGGCTCGCGGAGTCGACGGGCGGGGACGTCCGGATCGGCTCCTCGATGCTCGGCGGCACGGAGGTGCGGATCTGGATCCAGCTGGACGGGCGGGAGCCGGAGCGCAAGGGGCATCGAGGAGCCGTACGACGGCGTCGGCGGGGCAGATTGGTCTCTACCTTTAACCGTTCCCGATCCCTTCCTTAAGCGCACCCTAAGATCGCCAACCCCCGCCCGGATCAGGCGCTTTGCCCGATTCCGGATCGCTAGCGTGCTGCCGCACCCCACCCCCGTACGGCGAAAGCAGGCACGCGATGAGCACGCACCGGCGCAGGATCAGCAACAGGAACAAGGCGATCGGCGGAGTGGTCGCCGCGGCGGTGGTCGGTGGCGGCGCGATCATGCTGACCGGCATCGCCCAGGCCGCGAGCGTCGGTGCGGCGTACACCAGGACCAGCGAGTGGTCGACGGGGTACACCGCGCAGTACGTCGTCACCAACACGACCGGTGCCAGGGAGAAGGACTGGACGCTGGAGTTCGACCTGCCGTCCGGCTCCAAGCTCAGCTCGCTGTGGAACGCCGAGTCGAGCGTGAGCGGCCAGCGCGTCACCGTGAAGCCGCCGAAGTGGGACACGGACGGTCTGGCGGCCGGCGAGTCGGTCACCGTGGGCTTCGTGGTCAGCGGCACCGGCCAGCCGACCAGTTGTCTCATCGACAACGCCAAGTGCTCGGCGGACGACGGCGCGACGCCCGAACCGAGCGGCCGTCCGACGACCTCGTCGCCGACGCCCACGCCGACCGCCTCCCCGACCTCCACGCCCACGGCCACCCCCAAGCCCACGGCCACCCCCACCGCCTCCCCGACCCAGAGCACCGGCACCGGTACGACGGCCGGCGCGGGCTTCGCGCCCTACGTCGACACCTCCCTCTACCCCGCCTTCGACCTCCTCGCCAACGTCACCGCGACCGGCGTGAAGAACTACAACCTCGCCTTCATCACCGACGGCGGCGGCTGCACCCCGAAGTGGGGCGGCGTGACCGACCTCGGGAGCGACGGCGTGGCCTCGCAGATCGGCGCGCTGCGCGCCAAGGGCGGCGACGTCCGGGTCTCCTTCGGCGGCGCGTCCGGCTCCGAGCTGGCGACGACGTGCGGTTCGGCGAGCGCGCTGGCGACGGCGTACGGCAAGGCCGTCGACGCGTACGGCCTCACCAAGGTCGACTTCGACATCGAGGGCGGCGCGCTGCCCAACACGGCGGCGAACACGATCCGCGCCCAGGCGATAGCCAAGCTCCAGCAGCAGCACCCGGACCTGGACGTCTCGTACACGCTCCCCGTGATGCCCGAGGGGCTGACCCAGGACGGGGTGAACTTGTTGTCCAATGCCAAGTCCAACGGCGTCAAGATCAACACGGTCAACGTCATGGCCATGGACTACGGACCGGCGTACAACGGAGATATGGGAACGTACGCAGAGCAAGCGGCTACTGCTACTCAAGCCCAAGTCAAGAGTGTTCTCGGGCTCTCGGACTCCGCCTCATGGAAAGCGGTTGCAGTCACCCCGATGATCGGTGTGAACGACGTGTCATCGGAGGTCTTCAAGGTCGAGGACGCGAACCAGTTGGCGGACTTCGCGAAGGCGAAGGGTCTGGGCGGCCTCTCGATGTGGTCCGCGACCCGCGACAAGCAGTGCCCCGGCGGCGCCAAGCCCTCCGCGGACGCGACCTGCAGTTCGATCGTCCAGGACCCGTCCGCCTTCTCCAAGGCCTTCTCGGCCTTCCAGTAGGCGCCCCACGGGCCCCCGGGACCCCTCGCGGACCCAGTGACCCCAGTCACCCCACGGCGGACGTGTGGCCACTCGGCTGCACGTTCGCTCCTTTTGCTCGCGAGTGTCGATTACGTTTCGACAAATGAAGGCAGCGGGTGTTGACGCATGACCAGACATAGGACTGTTATTACGCCACCGTGTTTGGTCGCGTTGGTTTCTGGTCGGTTACGACGACCTGGGGCGTGGCGCATTCCGGCCGAACCCTGTCCGTCAGGAGCCGTTCATGCCCGACTTCTCCCTCCCCGCCGCCAGCCGCCGCTCCGTCCTGCGCGGCATAGGCGGCGCTGCCGTGCTCGGCGCCGGCATACCCCTGCTGAGCGCCTGTGGCGGCAGCGGCAGCTCGTCCGACCCGAAGACCGTCACCGTCGGCTCCAACGCGTCCGACGCGGTGCCGAAGAAGGCGTTCGCGAGCGTCTACGCGGACTTCAAGAAGACGTCCGGCATCACCGTCAAGGTCAACACGAAGGACCACAACACCTTCCAGGAGCAGATCAACTCCTACCTCCAGGGCACGCCGGACGACGTGTTCAACTGGTTCGCCGGGTACCGCATGCAGTTCTTCGCGGCCAAGAAGCTCGCCACGTCCATCGACGACGTCTGGGCGAAGATCGGGGACAACTTCCCCGACGCGATGAAGCAGCTCAGCAAGGGCGAGGACGGCAAGTACTACTTCGTGCCGATGACCACGTACCCGTGGGCGATCTTCTACCGCAAGAGCGTCTTCACGGCCAAGGGCTACACCGTCCCGACCACCTGGGACGAACTGGTCGCCCTCTGCAAGAAGATGAAGAGCGACGGCCTGGTCCCGATCGCCTTCGGTGACAAGGACGCCTGGCCGGCGATGGGCACCTTCGACCAGATCAACTTCCGCCTCAACGGCTACGACTTCCACAAGTCCCTGATGGCGGGCAAGGAGGCGTGGACCGACCCGAAGGTCAAGGCGGTCTTCGACCACTGGGCCGAGCTCCTCCCGTACCACCAGGACGGTTTCATGGGCCGCACCTGGCAGGACGCCGCGCAGGGCGTGGTGTCGAAGAAGTCCGGCATGTACCTCCTGGGTTCCTTCGTGGCCCAGCAGTTCACCGTCAAGGCCGACCTCGACGACCTCGACTTCTTCGCCTTCCCGGAGATCAACTCCGCGTACGGCCAGGACACGGTCGAGGCGCCCACCGACGGCTACATGGTCAGCAAGTCCCCGAAGAACCACGACGGGGTCGTGAAGCTCCTGGAGTACCTGGGCAGCCCGGCGGCCGAGCAGCTGTACCTCAAGACCGACCCGAGCGTGGTGGCCGCCTCCAGCAAGGCCGACACCTCCGCGTACTCGCCGCTGCAGAAGAAGGCGTTCGACATGATCGGCGCGGCCAAGAGCCTCACCCAGTTCATGGACCGCGACTCCCGTCCGGACTTCACCTCGACGGTGATGCAGCCCGGACTGCAGAAGTTCCTCCAGAACCCCAAGGGCGTCGACAGTCTGCTGTCCTCGATCGAGCGCCAGAAGAAGACGATCTTCGCCTCCTCATGATCTCCGAGACGACTACGACGAGCCCGGAGGCGGACGCCGTTCCGCCTCCGGACCCCGCGCCTGAGAAGAAGCGGGTCCCGCAGGGCGCCAAGCGCCTGCTGACCCGCCGTGACCGCATCACGCTCGCCTTCATGGCGGGCGGGCCGACGGTCCTGCACGTGGCCCTTGTCTGGGTCACCGCCCTCGCCTCGATCCTCCTGGCCTTCACCAGCTGGGACGGCATCGGCTTCAGCTCGATCAAGTGGGTGGGGCTGGCCAACTTCAAGGAGCTGTTCAACGACAACCCGCAGTTCTGGCCCGCGCTTGAGCACAACATCATCTGGTTCGTCGTGCTCATCCTGCTGCCGACCCCGTTCGGCCTGTTCCTGGCCGTCCAGCTGGACAAGAAGATCCGGTTCAGCCGCGTCTACCAGACCGCGTTCTTCCTGCCGGTCGTGATGTCGCTGGCGGTCACCGGCTTCGTCTGGCAGTTGATCTACAACCCCGACACCGGCCTGATCAACAGCCTCATCGGGGCCAACAAGCCCGGCCACTACATCGACTGGATCGGCGACCCCAAGCTCAACCTGTGGGCCGTCCTGATCGCCGCGTCCTGGCGGCACGCGGGCTACATGATGATCCTGTACCTGGCCGGTCTGAAGGGCGTGGACCCGTCCCTGCGGGAGGCCTCCGCGCTCGACGGCGCGAACGAGTGGCAGACGTTCAAGAACGTCATCTTCCCGACGTTGCGGCCCACCAACACGGTCGTCCTGGTCGTCACCATCATCGAGTCGTTGCGCGCCTTCGACCTGGTGTGGGTCTTCAACAAGGGCGCCCAGGGCACCGAGTTGCTGTCGATCCTGATCACCAACAACATCATCGGTGAGTCCAGCCGGATCGGTTACGGGTCGGCGATCGCCGTCGTCCTGCTGGTCATCTCCCTCGTGGTCATCATTCCGTACCTGATCGCGACCTTCCGGAAGGAGCGGCGCGCATGACCACCCCCACCGCCGCGCTCGGCGTGAAGCAGCGCACCCCGCTCCGCCCGGCCCGGGTCCTGCTGCACACGTTCCTCGTCGTCACCTCGCTGGCCTGGCTCGCCCCGCTGCTGTGGGCGGTCTACGCGGCCCTGCGCCCGTACTCGGAGACCAGCAACAAGGGGTACGTCTCCTGGCCGGACACGCTGAACCTCGACAACTTCAAGAACGCGTTCGAGCAGTCCGACATGATGCACTACTTCGTCAACACACTGATCATCGCGGTCCCGGCCGTGGTGATCACGCTGCTGCTGTCGTCGATGGTCGCGTTCTACGTCAGCCGGTTCGACTTCCGGCTCAACATCTTCCTGCTGCTGGTCTTCACGGCCGGCAACCTGCTGCCGCAGCAGGTCATCATCACCCCGCTGTACCGCATGTACCTGCTCATCGACCTCCCCGGCATCACGATGAGCGGCAAGCTCTACGACTCCGCGCTCGGCCTGGTCCTCATCCACGTGGCGTTCCAATCAGGCTTCTGCGCCTTCGTGTTGAGCAACTACATGAGGATGCTGCCGCACGAGCTGACCGAGGCCGCGCTGGTCGACGGCGCGTCGGTGTGGCGCATGTACTGGCAGATCGTGCTGCCGCTGTGCAAGCCGGCGATGGCGGCCCTGGCCACCCTCCTCTCCATCTGGATCTACAACGACTTCTTCTGGGCGATCGTGCTGATCTCGACCGGCGAGAACATGCCGATCACCTCCGCCCTGAACAACCTCTCCGGCCAGTACTTCACCGACCCCAACCTGGTCGCCGCCGGCGCCCTGCTCACCGCGATCCCCACCCTGATCGTGTACTTCGCACTCCAACGCCAGTTCGTCAGCGGCCTCACGCTGGGCGCCAACAAGGGCTGACGACCCCGCAGAGCGGCCCGGCTGCCTCAGAACGGTCAGGGCCGCTTCAGAACGGTCCGGGCCCGCCGAAGCCCCCGAACCCACCGGGTCCGCCGCCGAACATCCCACCGTGCGGCCCGTGATGGTGGAAGCCGTCGAACAGCGCGTCCGCGAGCAACATGCCCCCGACACCGGCGGCACCCGCGACAAGGGCGGTCTTCCACCAGGGTGTGCTGTACCAACCCCCGGCCATGGAACGGCCGTTGACGACCCCGCCGGGGTAGTAGTACGGCGTGCTCGCACCGGGCCGCGCGGACGCGGTGTACGTCTGCCCACCGACCGTGACCTGACCACCGGCACCCTGCGCGGGCAACTCGGGCCCGGGGTCGAGCCCCAGCGCGCTTCGGGCAGTCCGAATGTGATGCAGCCCTTCGATGGCGGTCTGCGTCACGAGCCCGTACTGCATCGGCGAGTAGGCGACGGCGAGTTGACCCTCGGCTGCACGATGCCGCTCGGCGGCGTCGGCGAGGGCCTGCCGGGCGGCCGTATTGCTGCCCGCGACCAGCGTCGACAGACTCCCACCGAGCCGCTCGACCCAGCGGGTGGCTTCGGCGCCGGCATCGGCATCGGCGTCGTAGGTCTGCTGCGCAGCCCCGGGCCCGGCACCGTACCCGAACCGCGAACTCCCGCCCCCGGCCTGCCTCTTACCGAAGGCGACCGCACCGCCGACGATCAGGACCAGCAGCACCAACACGATGAAAAACACGACGTCCTCCCGTCTGCGCCGGGATCGGATCACCCCGTACAGGGAGATGAGACCCTTTGGGGCTGAGGAGTGCCTGGACGGGGTCTGTGGGGTAGTTGTGAAGTCGTTGATCGCGTTCCTTCCGCGCGAAGTGACCGTCGATGATGTGCGGGATCGCCTGCTCGCGGGCGGGGGCGGTGCGGATGTTCGTGACGGACGGACAGCTGTGTCGTACGAGGGATCCGTCGCCTGGATCGAAGCAGACGTGGAAGCCGAGTTGAAGCGCGAGTACGAGTCGGCTGAACTCACCTTCGTCGAGGGGCTCATCGGCAGCTGGACCGCTTTCGTCATCGACTTTCGGTCGGCGGAAGTTGCCGACTTCGTCGTGGCGGCACTGGCCGAGCGTTGGCCGTGTGTCGTGGACGACGACGAAGGATTCATCGGGTGGGGCGCCGAATACCTCACGCACGCCACTCTTGAGGCGTGACTGACCCCTCAGCGGTGCAGCGCCCCCACCACGCCCTCCACGACCCGCAACGCCTCCCCGCTCCGGACGAGTTCGGCGATGTGCTCGATGTCGGTGTGGAAGACCCGGTCCTCGTCGACGGTCGGTACGGTCTCCCGGATTCTGGCGCGGAGCGCCTCCGCGGCCGGTGAGGGCGAGAGCGGGGCGAGGAGGTCGAGGGCCTGGGTCGCGCACATCAGCTCGATCGCGATGACGTAGGCGAGTTTGCGGGTCGCGCGGTAGGCCTTCAGGGCTGCCAAGTAGGCGTTGCTGACCGCGTCTTCCTGGTTGGCGGAGGTGGTGACGTTGTCGGCGGAGGCGGGCACGGCCATGCCTCGCAGCTCCATGGTCAGCGCGGCGGCCGTGTACTGGGCGATCATGTAGCCGCTGTTGAGACCTGGCTGCTGCCGGACCAGGAAGGGCGGCAGCTCGCTGAAGTTGCTGTTGACCATGCGGTCGGTGCGGCGTTCGGAGACCTTGGCCAGCACGGTCATCGCGTTGACCATGGTGTCGGCCTGGATGCCGACGTACGTGCTGTCGCAGTTCGCGCCGCTCAGCGCGACCCCGTCCTCGCCCTCGGGGTGGATGACCGGGTTGTCGCCCACGGAGTGCAACTCCTCGACGATGACCTCCCGGGCCTGCGCGAGCGCCCGCTTCGCACCGCCGTGCATCTGCGGAACGGCGCGCAGGGAGAGCCCGTCCTGGAGCCGGTGGTCGAGGAACTCGGCGCTGATCGCGCTGGATTCGGTCAGCCGCCGCAGATTCTCGGCTACGGCGGCCTGCTCGGGGTGCCGCTTGCGTTCCTGGATCCGGGCGTCGTAGGCGCGGACCGTGCCCTTGAGCGCCTGCACCGACAGGCTCGCGGCCACGTCGGCGGTGGTCGCCGCGACGGCGGCGTCATGGGCGGCCAGGACGGCGATCGCGGTGACCGAGTGGGTCCCGTTGGTGAGCGACAACCCCTCCTTGCAGGCGAGCGGGGTCGGCCGCTCGCCGATCCGGGTCAACGCCTCGGCGCCGGGCAGGAGTTGGTCGCCGTACCAGGCCCGGCCCTCGCCCAGCAGGACGAGCGCCATGTGCGCCTCGGGGGCCAGATAGCCTACGGAACCCTCGCCGGGTACGTGCGGTGTGACCCCGGCGTTGAGCATCCGCCGGATCAGTTCCAGCGTCTCGAACCGGATGCCGGAGAACCCTTCACCGAGGCCGACCAGCTCCATCAGCGCGATGGCGCGGACGATCTCGACGGGCAACGGCTCGCCGACCGAGACGGCGTGCGAACGCACGATGTTGCGCTGCAACCGCTCCGCGTCCGCCGGGGCGATCACCTCCGTGACGTTGTCGCCGAAGCCGGTGGTGACGCCGTAGACCAGACGGTTCTCGGCGAGGAAGCGCTCCACCAGCGCGCGTGACTTGCGTACCCGGTCGACGTACGTGGCGTCGAACTCGAGCCGGGCGCCGTGGCGGGCGACCGCGACGAACTGCTCGACGGTGATCGCCTCCTCGCCCAAGGTGACAGCGCTGATCTCAGGGGCGGCCACGGACATCTCCTCGCGCTTGACGTGTATCCATTCACTTGCAGGTCGAATGAATCACTCTATTTAGCGCGTGGCAAGGGCGGTCTCACGGACGCGTGAGGTGCCCGGCCTTCACCGTGTGCAGGAGGTTTGTGAGGGCGTGGGGTGGGAGCGTGGCTATGCGGTGGGGGTGGTCGCTCTCGCGGAGGTGGATGTGGGCGCCGGTCGCCGCTGCCGCCAGTTCCACGCAGTTGCCCTCGCCGCCCGTACTGAACGACGACTTCTGCCAGGCGAGTTGGGGCATGGCGGTTCCTTTCAGAGGGTGTACATCACGTGCTGGATGAGGCTCAGTGAGTCCCGTGACTCGTGCGACTCGGGCGCCGCTACCGGGTCGACCGGTGCCAACGCCAGTTCCGTGAGCCGCTCGAACATCTTCACGTACTTGTCGAGGTGTTCTCCATCCCGCAGGAAGACGGGCTCCGTCGGCTGTTCCAGGTAGACCGTGTCCAGTTCGGAGGTCGCCCCGCCGTAGATGACGAACGACTGGGTGTGCGCGGAGTAGATGCCCGCTTCGAACGGGTACACCTGGACGGTCACGTTGGGCAGCCGTGAGACTTCGATCAGCCGCAGCAGTTGCCTGCGCATGACCGCCGGGCCGCCCACGCGGGTGTGGAGCGCGGCTTCGTGAATGACGGCGAGATACGTCACTGGGTGGGAGTCGGTCAGTACGCGCTGCCGCGCCGTCCGGAACTGGGTGTATCGGTCGGTGCGTTGAGGGTCCCCCTCCGTGGCTTCGAGTACGGCGCGGGCGTATTCCTCGGTCTGGAGCATTCCGGGGATGACCAGTGGCTCGTGCGTCCGCAGTGCCGTCGACCGTGATTCGAGTTCGGCCAGGTCGCGGGCTGCGGGCCCGATCGTGTCGCTGAACTCGCCCCACCAGCCTTTCCCGCGCTCCTGCGCCATCTCCATCAGCCCGTCGAAGTAGGTGCCTTCAGGGCAGCCGTAGGCGCGGAGCAGCTTGTAGAGGCCGTTGCGAGGGACGTCGACCCGGCCGCTCTCGATGTGGCTGATCCTCGTGCGCTCGGCCTCGATCAACTCGGCGGCGGAGTCACCCGACATCCGGGCACGCATACGCAGCTTGCGCAGCTCCGCGCCCAGTCGTCGTTGGCGTTCGCTGGGGTTCGTCCTCGGTGGCATGCGGTCCTCCCTGTGGCCGGTGCGCAGTGTGCCGCGCCGCCGGCGCGAGCGTCCACCGTCCAGGGCGGACGTCACTCTTGAGAGGGAAGCCTGGTGGACACGGTTGTAACTCTCCCATGCGTGCCCCTAGCTTCGAGGGCGCCCCACCCCCGGAAGTACCGCCGCCCACAAGCCAGTTGGCACGCCGAAAGAGGAGCCTCTCCATGGACGACGACCCCCCACGCCTCACCGACGTCTCCCTCGTCTTCCCGCCGCACCCCGCCTGGGTCCGCACCGCCCGTGAGGCCGTCCGCACCCTTCTCGCCGTATCTCATCGGCCCGAACTCATCGACACGGCAATCCTGTTGACCTCCGAAGCCGTCACCAACGCCATCAACGCCTGCAAGCTGAAAGGTTTTCTAACCCCCGTAACCCTCTACGCAGGTTGGTCCGACCCCCACCGTTTCCGCGTCCTCATCCACGACGAGGCCCCGGGCCTGCCCGCCTGCCGCACCCCCGCCGCCACCGACGAGGACGGCCGAGGCGTCCAGCTCATCTCGTACGGCGCCGACGCCTGGGGCGTGTGCGCGCACGGGCCCGGCCGGGGCAAGGCCACCTGGTTCGAGCTGGGGAAGCGCTGATCGCGGGCATTGCGGATATACTCGAACTCGATTCGTATATCCAGGAGGTCCCCATGACCAAGACACTGATCGACATCGACGAGGAACTCCTGGCCGAGGCGGCAATAGCGTTCGGGACCAAGACCAAGAAGGACACGGTCACCGCCGCGCTCAAGGAGGGCGTCGAACGCAAGAAGCGTGCGCTCGCCCTGGCCCGCCTCGCGGCCCGCGCGGACGCGGGCGACTTCGACCTGTTGCTGGAGAAGGAGAACTACCGTCGATGAGCGCGGCCGCTTACCTCATCGACACCAGCGCTCTGGTCCGCATCCTGAAGCTGCCGGCGCGGGCCCTGTGGGATAAGCCCCTGGAGGAGGGTCTGATCGCCCGCTGCCCACTCACCGAGATCGAGTTTCTGTACAGCGCCAAGAACGCCGAGTACCGGGCCGCCCTGGTCGACGACCTTGACGCGCTGTTCTGCTGGACTCCTCTGGACGACCGGGCCGTAACCCGTGCATGGGACGTTCAACGGGAACTCACCGAGAAGGGGCGGCACCGGTCCGCAGGTGCTGTGGACCTGCTCGTCGCCGCGACCGCCGAACTCCAGGGGCTGACCGTGCTGCACTACGACAATGACTTCGAGACCATCGCCTCGGTCACAGGCCAGCCGACCCAGTGGCTGGCACCCCCGGGCAATCTCTGAGCCACCATGCCCCGCCGGGGCGCGGCACGCCCCCGGCATGCCGCGCCCCGCCCCCGGCCCCCGCCTCCCCGTTGGTCAGGCGCCCCCTATCGAAGGCAGTGCCCCCGTCCGAGCCGCCTCCCCGTACCACCGCGCGCTCGACTTCGGCGTCCGCGCCAGCGTCGCGTAGTCCACGTACACCGCGCCGAACCGCTTCCCGTAGCCGTACGCCCACTCGAAGTTGTCCAGCAGGGACCACAGGTAGTAGCCGCGCACGTCCGCGCCGTCCGCGATCGCGCGCCGCACCGCCGACAGGTGGCCGTGGAGGTAGGCGATCCGCTCGGGGTCGTGGACGTTGCCCTCGGGGTCGGGCTTGTCGTCGTAGGCCGCGCCGTTCTCCGTGACGTAGAGCGGCAGGCCCGGGGCCTCCCTCGCGTAGCGCATGATCAGTTCGTAGAGGCCCGTCGGGTCGATCGTCCAGCCCATCTCCGTGCGCTCGCCCGGGGTCTGGAGGAACGCCACGTCGTCCGCGCCCGGCCAGGGGGAGTACGCGCTCAGGCCGTGCCCGTCGGCGCGCGGGCTGCCCGCCGGGGCCGCCTCGGTCGCCTCCACCAGGGTGGGGGTGTAGTAGTTCAACCCCAGGGCGTCCAGCGGCTGGTGAATGAGCGTCAGGTCGCCGTCCTGGACGTACGACCAGTCCGTGATCGATCGCGTCGCGTCGAGCAGCGACTGCGGATACGCGCCGTGCAGCATCGGCCCGTGGAACACCCCGTTGGCCAGGTCGTCGATCTTCCGGGCCGCCGCCATGTCCGCCGGGGACAGTGAAGCGGGCCTGACCACCGAGGAGTTGAGGCTCACCGCGATCGAGTTCCGGGCCGGCATCGCGGACCGCAGGGCCGAAGTCGCCAGCCCGTGCGCCAAGTTGAGGTGATGGGCCGCCCGAAGCGAAGCGCCCGCGTCCGTACGGCCCGGCGCGTGCACCCCCGAGCCGTAGCCCAGGAACGCGCTGCACCAGGGCTCGTTGAGCGTGGTCCACTGCTCCACCCGGTCGCCCAGCGCCTCGCCCATGATCTGCGCGTACTCGGCGAACCGGTACGCCGTGTCACGCTCCGGCCAGCCGCCCGCGTCCTCCAACTCCTGCGGCAGATCCCAGTGGTAGAGGGTCAGCGCCGGCTTGATGCCGTGCGCGAGCAACTCGTCGACCAGGCGGCGGTAGAAGTCCAGGCCCACCTGGACCGCCGGACCCCGGCCGGTCGGCTGCACCCGCGGCCAGGAGACCGAGAAGCGGTACGCCGTCAGACCCAGGTCCGCCATCAGCGCCACGTCGTCGCGGTAGCGGTGGTAGTGGTCGACAGTGATGTCGGCGTGATCACCGCCCGCCGTACGGCCCGGCGTATGACTGAAGGTGTCCCAGATCGAGGGCGTACGGCCGCCCTCCCGCACCGCCCCCTCGATCTGGTAGGCGGAGGTCGCGGCTCCCCACAGGAAGGCAGGAGGGAAGGGCAGGGGCGTCAGGTCGGGCATGGAATCGCTCCCATGGGTCGAGTGGCGCCCATTATGCATGGGAGCGCTCCCATGGGCAAAGGGGGCCGCACCTCCCGACGTCTTCTGCCCGTTCCAATTACCCACCGTCTCCTGCCCGTTCCGCGTACCCGGTCGTGCTCTGCCCGTTCGGCGTCGTTCCGCGTACCCGGTCGCGGACGACACCGCTCAGGCCGACTCCCGCACCACCAGCTGCGTCGGCAGGACCACTTGGCGGTGATCGCCGCCGCGGTGGGCGATCTCGTCCAGCAGGAGGCTTGCCATGGTGCGGCCCATCTCCTCCAGCGGCTGGCGGACGCTGGTCAGCGGGGGATCGATGTGCCGGGCCACGATCGAGTCGTCGAAGCCGACGACGGCGACGTCGTGCGGCACCCGCCGGCCCGACGCGCGCAGTTCCAGCACGGCACCCGACGCCATCACGTCGGACGCGGCGAAGACGGCGTCGAGACCGGGCCGCCGGCGCAGCAGCTCCCGCATGGCCGCGCGTCCGCCCTCCTCCCGGAAGTCGCCGTACGCGATCAGGTCCTGCTCGACGGTGATGCCCACGCCCTCCAACGCCTCGCGGTAGCCGTCGAGTCGGGCCTGGGCGGCGTCCATGTCCAGGGGGCCCGTGATGGTGGCGATGGTCCGGCGGCCCTTGGCCAGCAGGTGCTGGACCGCGATCCTGGCGCCGCCGTTGTTGTCCGCGCGGACATGCCCCAGTGGCTCCCCGTGGCCGCGCCGGCCGGCGAGCACGGTCGGCACGGCGAGTTCGTGCAGCCGGTCGGGCAGCGTGTCGCCGCTGTGGACCGCGAGGATCAGCACGCCGTCCACCCGGTGTGCGGACAGGTATGTGGCCAGCCGCGCGTACTCCTTCTCGTCCGGCGTCAGGACCAGCAGCAACTGCATCTGGGCGCTGGCGAGTCGGGCGGACACACCGCGGATGATCCCCGAGAAGTAGGGCTCGGAGAAGAGCCGGTCCTCGCCCTCGGGGACGACCACGGCGACCGAGTCGGTACGGCGGGTCGCCAGCGAGCGGGCGGCGGGGTTGGGGACGTAGCCGAGTTCGTCGATCGCCCGCTCCACGGCCGCGCGGGCGTGGGCGCTCACCTTGGGGGAGCCGTTGATGACCCGGGAGACCGTGCCGCGGCCGACGCCGGCGAGCGCGGCCACGGCGTTGAGAGTCGGGCGCCGGACGTCCGCGCGCGGAGGCGGCTGCTCGGCAGGGCTCATCGTTCACCTTCCGGCGATCAGTGGGGACTTGCCTCATTCTTGCCCAGAAAATCGGGCAACGGCCAAGACGGACGACGCCGGCGCCGCGCTCGCCCGACGGACCCTTGGATCACCTGCGTGAATCCTGTGCGGGGCGGTCCGTATCCGGCCGGTGACGCCTAGTGGAGCGACACATTCACGTGACGTGCGGAACACGCTTGCGCAACAACGCCGTTTTCAAGTCTTGACACCCGGCCCGGCACGAAGGAGTCTTCCGGCATGCCGCGTGGGAGCGGTCCCACGGAATCTCGGGGGCTTCCTTCCGTGTGGACGAAACCACCAACGGCCCGTCCCTCTATCTCGCATGGCACACCGTTGACCAGCACCTTTTCACCGCACGTCCCGTGCTGTGGGCTGGCCGCTGCTCGAAACGAGAGGGCAGGTCCGGATCGTCGAGCCTCGGCGGTCCGATTCCTGAGACCCCGTTCCCCACTGGAACAAGGAGTAGTGGAATGCGCATCACCCGTACCGGCGGCGGTCACGGCCGCAGAGCAGCGGCCCTGACCACGACGGTCCTGACGGCCTCCGCCCTGTTGCTGACCGGCTGCAGTAGCGACGGCTCCTCGGACGCCAAGGACTCGAACGGGAACATCACTCTCACGGTGGCCGACTACGGGCAGTTCGGTTACAAGGAAGCCGGCCTGTTCGCCCAGTACCACAAGCTGCACCCGAAGATCACGGTGAAGGAAGGCGTCACCGCCAACGAGGCGGACTACTACCCGAAGCTGCTTCAGCAGCTGAACACGGGCAGCGGCCTTTCGGACGTCCAGGGCATCGAGGTCGGCCGGATCAAGGAGGTCGTCGACACCCAGGCGGCCAAGTTCGCCGACCTCAGCAAGTCGATCAACGTGAGCGACTGGGTCTCCTGGAAGGAGAAGCAGGCCACCGCGTCGGACGGTTCGGTCATCGGCGCCGGCACCGACATCGGGCCGATGTCCCTGTGCTACCGCTCGGACCTCTTCAAGGCGGCGGGTCTGCCGAGCGACCGTGAGTCGGTAGCCAAGGCCGTCGCGGGCGGCTGGGAGGACTACCTCAAGCTCGGCGAGAAGTTCCAGAAGAAGGCCGCCAAGGGCACCTACTTCATGGACTCCGCGAGCGCCATGTACAACGCGGTCGTCAGCTCCTCCGCGAAGCAGTACTACGACGCTTCCGGCAAGGCGGTCTACAAGGACAGCCCGGCCGTGCAGCAGGGCTGGAACCTGGCCGCGGAAGCCGCGTCCAAGAAGCTGACCGAGGGCCTGCCCCAGTTCACCGACGCCTGGACGGCGGCGCTGCGCAAGGGCACCGTCGCCACCGTGGCCTGCCCCGCCTGGATGGCCGGCCAGATCTCCATCAACTCCGGTGACGCCTACAAGGGCAAGTGGGACATCGCCCGTGCGCCCGGCACGAGCGCGGGCAACTGGGGCGGCTCCTTCCTGGCCGTGCCCAAGAGCGGCAAGAACGTCAAGGCGGCCACCGACCTGGTCAAGTGGCTGACCGCTCCCGAGCAGCAGGCCGCCGTGTTCAAGGCGATCGGCGTCTTCCCGTCGAACAAGGGCGCCTACGACCTCGCCAGCGTGAAGAACGCGACGCTGCCGTACTTCAACAACGCCCCGATCGGCCAGATCTACGCCGACGAGGCGAAGGCCATCCCCGAGGCCGTGCTCGGTGCGAAGGACGGCACGATCAAGGACACGATCTCCACGCAGATCAACAACATGGAGCAGCGGGGCACCAAGCCCGCCAAGGCGTGGAAGGCCGCGACCGACTCGATCGACAAGGTGATCGGCTGACGCAGACCGCGGTGCGGGCGGCCCGGCGGCCGCCCCCCCCGAGCGACGTGCGTGGGGCCCCCCGGCCGCTCCCGCCCGAGGCC